>JAIOJM010000023.1 GCA_019911785.1 Sulfuricella sp.
TCTGATGCGCACGCTGCGCGGCTATTTCATCGACGTGGCGGGCAAAAAGGTTGACGTCATTCTCTCGGCCAGCATTTTCGAAAAGATGATGGGCATCCAGATGGCGTCAAGGCCGGCATCCGTCGGCGTTTTTGCCAACAACCTGCAGGAATTCGAGGCCTTCCGGGATTTTCTGACCTCGGCCACGATCACCACGCTGATCGACCTGCCATTTATCTTTCTGTTCATCCTCGTCATCTGGTGGATCGGTGGGCCGCTTGCACTGATACCTGCGATTGCCGTGCCGCTGGTCATCGTCGTGGGGCTGATGATCCAGGTGCCATTACGCAGAGTGGTGCAGGAGGTTTTTCGCCATTCTGCCCAGCGCCAGGCCATGCTGATTGAAACCTTGGCGGGTTTGGAAACGGTCAAGAGCGTCAGCGCGGAAAGCCCGATCCAGAGGAAATGGGAGCAGATCATCGGCCAGATCGCCCGCCTGGGGTTGAGGTCGCGTTTTCTGTCCGCCACCGTGGTCAATGCTTCGCTTTTCATGCAACAGCTGGTCACTATCGCCGTCGTGGTCTACGGGGTTTACCTGATTTCCGAGCAAGAACTGACCACGGGCGGGCTGATTGCATGCACCATACTGGTGGGCCGGGCGCTTGCTCCCTTGTCTCAGGTGGCGGCTCTTCTGACGCGCTATTACCAGTCCAAGGCGGCGCTGGATTCGCTCAACACCATGATGCATTTGCCGGTGGAGAGGCCGCCGGGGAAATCATTTGTACACCGACCCCGGTTTCAGGGAGGGATCGAATTCAAGGATGTTTCTTTCAATTATCCGGGGCAAACGGTTCCTGCCCTGCGCAACGTATCGTTCAAGATCGCTCCGGGAGAACGGGTCGGGATCATCGGCCGCATCGGCTCGGGCAAGACCACCATCGAAAAGCTCATGCTCGGGTTATATCACCCGACTTCAGGGGCCGTCCTGGTCGACGGCGTGGATCTGGAGCAGATCGATCCCGCGGAATTGCGCCGAAACATCGGTTATGTGCCGCAGGATGTGGTGCTGTTCTATGGCAGCGTCAAGGACAACATCGTCATGGGTGCGCCTTATGTGGGCGATGGCGCCATGTTGCGGGCGGCGGAAATCGCCGGGGTGTCCGATTTCGTCAACCGTCATCCTCTCGGCTTCGATATGCGGGTTGGCGAGCGCGGGGAAGGATTGTCCGGCGGGCAGAGGCAAACCATCGCGATTGCCCGCGCGCAGTTGCTTGATCCGCCCATTCTGCTGATGGACGAGCCTAGCAACTCCATTGATAACCGATCGGAGGAGATTTTTAAATCAAGGCTGGAAAAAACCCTGGAACACAAGACCCTGATTCTGGTGACCCACCGCGCCACCTTGCTTACGCTGGCCAATCGCCTGGTCGTGATAGACGGGGGAGCGGTGGTTGCGGATGGGCCGAAGGATCAGGTGCTGGCTGCGCTGGCGGACGGGAGGATCAATGTGGCCAAATAGATCAGAGCACCGGGACGGAGAAAACCCGGATCGGCCGCTATCCCGGGAGAGGAAGTCCATGGCGGGAAGCGGGTTGCCGGAGGGTGAGGAAGACGCGGAATTCATGTCCGAAACCAGTGCCGCGGTATTGCAGGGAGCACCGCGGACGGCCCACTGGATACTATGGGGAACAGCCCTGTTCTTTCTGGTCGCCCTGATCTGGGCCAGCCTGGCCAGTCTGGACGAGATTGCGACCGGGGCGGGCAAGGTGATCCCCACGAGTCATATCCAGATCGTGCAAAACCTGGAGGGAGGCATCCTTTCCGAAATCCTGGTACGGGAAGGGGACGTGGTCCAGAAAGGCCAAATTCTGGTGCAGATGGATGCCACACGGTTTTCCTCTTCGTTTGGTGAAAATCAGGCCAAGTATGACGCGCTGCTGGCCAAAATCGCGCGCCTCAGCGCAGAGGCGAATAACACGGAATTTAATGCGCCGAAAGAGCTCGAGCAAAAAAACCAGAAGCTGATCGAGGAGGAAAGGTCGCTTTACGCTTCCCGTATGCGGGAACTACAGGCCAACCTGAGCGTGCTTCGCCAGCAATCCGAGCAGAGAGTGCAGGAGCTTGCCGAAAAACGTGCCCGTCTGGTGCAATTGCAACAAAGCCATGGCCTGGTTGCCAGGGAAGTGGGCATGACGCGGCCCCTGGTACAGCAGGGAGTCATGTCCGAAGTGGAACTGCTGCGGCTGGAGCGGCAGCAGAGCGACCTGAAAGGCGAACTGGAGGCAACCAGAATATCGATTCCCCGTCTCGAAGCCGCGCTGACGGAAGCGCGCAACAAGGTTGAAGGGTTCATCATCAAGTTCCGCTCGGATGCGATGTCTGACTTGAGTGCGGCACGAGCTGAAATTTCAGCGATCGGCGCAACCAGCTCGGGGCTGGAGGATCGGCTTGCGCGAACCACCGTGCGCTCACCCATGACCGGCACGGTGAAACGGATCAAGGTGACGACGATAGGCGGGGTTATTCAGCCCGGCATGGATTTGATGGAAATCGTGCCGCTGGAAGACAACCTGTTGATCGAGGCCCGCGTTAAACCGTCGGATATCGCATTTTTGCGGCCTGGGCTGGACGGCGTGGTCAAGCTGAGCGCCTATGACTTCTCGATTTATGGCGGAGTCCCGGCCAAGCTTGAATTCATCAGCGCCGACAGCATCACCAACGACGAGGGGGAAACCTTCTACATCATCAGGGCGCGCACCAAAACCAATTACCTTGTCCAGGGAGACAAGCGCTTGCCGATTATTCCCGGCATGCTGGCCACGGTGGATATTCGCACCGGTAAAAAGACGGTGTTGGCCTATCTGCTAAAGCCGGTTTTCAAGGCCAAGGATGAGGCACTGCGCGAGCGTTGATTTGCACCCTACGCTATCTGTGGGTTGGAGGATAACCGGTTGTTCAGATAGGGCCGCTTTTATGCAGTATCGGATTGGTCGGGATCTGAAGCTCGCGCGCCTCTTGGCGGCTTAGCAGCTTTTCCTGGGCGGGTGCCGGCAGGTCGGTGAAGGTGATGAGATTCTTTGCCAGCAATACCCCGATCAGGTCTTCCAGTACCCGAATAACGCTCTTGTCGCTTTCTTCCAGCAGGCGCTTGGCATATTCCTTGAGGCCGTCCTGGGAAAGGAACTCCAGCAATTCCTGGCTTTCCAGTGTCATCTTTTCCTCTGCCCCGGGGCCGGGTTGATCGAAGATGGCTGCGATTTTTCCTTCCGGGGTGCGCGAAACATAGGGCATGGCCGACGCTTCCTTTTATGCTTTTGGATTGGAGTGAGTCCAGACTCCATAGGGAAAAATTTTTCCCCCTATAATGAATTTAAATGATAAGCCATTTATTCAAAATAAGGCGTAAATTTGGGCGTGCATACAGAATTGTTTTCATTGGGTCATGTTTGATCGAGGGCTTATGGTACTGATTGCCAGTCTGATCAACGAACTTGTCGATCAATGGGAGAAAGGGCTCCGCGAAGCCATAGCCATCCGCCGGGTCAATGACCTGGCCTCATTGGAAGCGGCGATGGCCACGCTGAAGCCCGCATTGCTTATTCTTGACAGGGATCTACCCGGGTTTGCCGGAGCGGCAGGGGTTACTGCGCTCCAGAAGCTGAGTCCGACGACGCGGATTCTGGTTTCCACCCGTGCCTTCGATCCCGAGGAAGAACTGTCCCTGCTCCGGGCGGGGGTGATGGGGTGCTTCCGCAAGGATATCGATCCCGACCTGCTCAACAGGGTCGTGACGGTGGTTCGGGAGGGGGGCTTGTGGGTTACCCGCTCCCTGATCCCCGGGCTGATCGAGGAAATTCGCACCCGGCATCGGGATAGGGTGCAGGCGGAACCGATAAAGCAAACCAACAGCCTGCATCAACTCTCCCCTCGCGAGCAGGAGGTTGCCGCGCTGGTGGGTAGTGGCGCCAGCAACAAACAGATTGCCCGTGCGCTCGATATCAGCGACCGGACCGTCAAAGCGCACCTGACGACCATCTTTCAAAAATTGCGTATCGCGGACAGGTTGCATCTTGCCCTGTATGTGAATGGGCGCGAAAGCTGATCTATCTTGTTCAGCGCTACCCTAGTACCAAAGTCTTAGTACCACAGTCCAATATTACATTCCTCTAAAAGTAACTATATTTAATCTAGAAGTTATTTATTAGCAGGTGGCATACGAGACCCCGGTCGGTACGCCTCTATCATTTCTATGAGGAGATAAATCATGGCAACGCAAAATCCCACCGTTTCGACTTCCGTTCTTACGGGTAAGGTAGCCGCTATTGGAACAGTAAAGATAGTGATCGGCACCGTTTCTGCGACTTCTCCCGATGGTGTCGTGCGGGTATTGGAGGTTGGCGACAAGGTTAATGCCAATGACGTGATCCAAACCGGGGATCTCTCTTCTGTAGATATCGAGTTTGTGAATGGCACGCACATGGATATGGGTCGAAATTCCCAGATGGCGCTGGACACGGACGTATTCAACCCGGCGGCTGCCCAGCCGTTGGCGATGGATGTGGTCTCCATCCAGGCCGCTATCGCGGCAGGTGCCGACCCGACTGCCATCGCTGCGGCAACTGCCGCGGGCGCAAGCGTGGTGTCCATCCAGGCGGCCATTGCCGCCGGCGCCGACCCGGCCGCAATCGCAGCTGCGACGGCTGCGGGTGCAGGCGCGGCTTCGGAAGGCGGACACACCTTTGTCCAGGTCGACCCCAATTATGCGCAAGGCAATGTGACTTCCGGGTTCGAAACCGATGCGCTGACCCGAACATTCCTGACCACGGAAGGTCAGGTGGCGGGGCCTGTTGCGCCAACGGCCACAGTGACAGGGGTGGATGTGGTGGGTTGGGGTGGCGGAACAGCCATGGAGGGTAACCCCGTAACCTTTCAGGTGTCGCTCAGCGGCCCGGTTGGTGCGGACACAACGGTGCAAGTGCGGGTGTTCACGGGGACAGGGGACACGGCTACGGAGGGCGCTGATTACGCCGCCCAGATTTACACGGTTGTCATTCCGGCGGGCAGCGCCAGCGCCACGTTTGACGTGGCCACGGTGGGCGACAATCTGGCGGAGGGTAATGAAACCTTCTCCGCAGAAATTGTCGGCGCAACCAGCGCAGCAGGAACGATTGTCGTGGATCCCGCAGTTGCGGCCGGGACCATCGTTGACAACGACAACGTAGTGATCACTGTGAGTGATGAAACGGTGCTGGAAGGCAACACCGCCACCTTCACGGTGACGCTGTCCAATCCCAGCACGCAGACGGTAACGGTGAACTTCACCACAGCGAACGGTACCGCGATCAGCGGCGGCGCTGGGGTGGGAGAGAACGACTACGGCAGCACCAGCGGCACGCTGGTGTTTGCCCCGGGCCAGACCACAGCGACAGTGCAGGTGAGTACTAACGACGACACCGTGTTCGAAGGCACGGAAGCCTTCACCCTCAACCTCAGCAACGCCGCCAACGCCACCATTGGCGACAGCCATGGCATAGGCACGATTCTGGACAACGACCAACCGCCGCCTCCGCCACTGCCGACGTTGTCGATCAATGACGTCACGGTGAACGAAAATGCGGGCACGGCGGTGTTCACGGTGACCCTGAGCGGGGCGAGCGCAACCCCGGTGACGGTGAACTATGTCACGGCAGACGGCAGCGCGACGGCGGGCCAGGACTACACGGCCACCAGCGGCAGCCTGACGTTTGCGGCGGGCGAGACCAGCAAGACCGTTTCGGTACCGATCACCAACGACCTGGTATATGAAGGAAACGAGACCTTCGCGGTGAACCTGAGTGGGGCAAGTGCTGCGACGATCGCGGACAGCCAGGGCGTGGGTACCATCGTTGACAACGACAACCAGCCGGTCGTGGTCTCGGTCAGCGACGAGACGGTGATGGAAGGCAACACCGCCACCTTCACGGTGACGCTGTCCAACCCCAGCACCCAGACAGTGACGGTGGACTTCACCACCGCCAACGGCACCGCGATCAGCGGCGGCGCTGGGGTGGGCGAGAACGACTACGGCAGCACCAGCGGCACGCTCACCTTCGGCCCCGGCCAGACGGTAGCGACGGTAGCCGTCACCACCAACGAAGACACGGTGTTCGAAGGCAGCGAACAGTTCGCCCTCAACATCGCCAACCCGGTGAACGCCACCATTGCGGACAGCCAGGGCATCGGCACCATTCTGGACAACGACGGTCAGCCTAGCTTCTCGGTGAACGATGTCACCGTAACGGAGGGGGTGGATGCAACCATCACCTTTACGGTGACCCGAACAGGTGATTCGGCGCTGACTTCAACGGTGGACTACAACGTGGTTCCCGGTACGGCGACGACGCCTTCGGATTATACCGCCGGCACCAGCCCTCTCGTGGGCACGCTGACATTCCTGGCGGGCGAAACCACCCAGACCGTCACTCTCAATGTGGTCAATGATGGGGCGATAGAAACGCCCGAGAACTTTACGGTGGTGCTGTCCAATCCCGTGGTTGCAACGATTTCAGATAACACGGGTATCGGCACGATCCTGGATAATGACGTGGGCCATATCCTCAATGGGGTAATCACGACCAACACCAACCAGGAAGGCCAGGTGATGCACCTGACATTCAGCGAGGTTGGCAATCCGGCGCATGGCTTCGATACTTACATCACGTTGGATTCAACCGGCCAGCAGAAGACCTTTGCTGAGGATGTGGGCTTCTTGATCGATCCCGCAAAGCAGTACACGGTTCAGATGTCTTTCGTTGACGGCACGAAGATCATCATCACCAATGTCGTCCTGGAAAACGTCGATCTGGTTGACCCCGGCGACCATGTGCATCTCGGCGATGGGTCTGGGAACACGATTTGGGGGTTCGCTGCGACCTTCACTCCTTCGCTCGTTCCTGTCGATCCGAATGTCGCCCCAACGCTTATTCCCTACGGCATGATGGGCACCAACAGTGGGGATACCTTGAGCGGTACAGCTGGCGACGACACCATTGCGGGCTTAACGGGCAATGACACCATCTACGGGAATGATGGAAACGATGTCCTGGTTGGCAACGACGATAATGACGCCCTCTACGGGGGCGCCGGCAATGACACCCTGATCGGCGGACCTGGCAACGACAGCCTTTTGGGTGAAGGGGGTGACGACGTTCTTCAGGGCAACGCAGGCAACGACCTCATCGATGGGGGTGCCGGGGTAAACCTGATCAGCTTCTCGGAAATGAGTGCGGGCGTTAATTTCACCCTGGCCGAGGGCGGGAGCGGGGGTGCCACGGTAAACGGGACTGATACCTATAGCAACATTCAGGGCGTGGTCGGAGGCAGTGGCAACGACACCCTGACTGGTAACAGCAGCGCCAACATCCTCATCGGTGACGGTGGCAACGATATCCTCTCCGGTCGTGGAGGAGCGGACACCCTCACCGGCGGCAGCGGTTCGGATACGTTCACCTTCAAGGCTGGCGACACTGGTGTAGATACGATTACCGACTTTACGGTGGGTGCCGGCGGTGACGTGCTGGATGTTTCGGATGTTCTTTCTGGAACTGGCGTTACTTCGAGCAATGTAGGGGCATTCATTATATTTGATACCACCTCCAGCCCTGGCAACACTGTCGTCAGTGTCGATCTGGATGGTGAGGGCGGCGGCGCGCCGGTGCAATTGGCAATACTCCAGGGGGTGACGTTTACCGATCCGAGCACGGCGCTTGCCACGCTGCTCGGGAACAACCAGATCGACTACACGAACCCCTGAGTTGCTGTCACGGTTGAATTGGAGGGGGAGCTTGCGCTCCCCTTTTTTTGCGTTTGGGCCAAGATATAGATATTCTTATGGCTTGTTGTTATGTAATAAAGTGTTACGCTTGATTCATGAGGTAGCCTGTGATACGGTGATTGACAGAAACAGAATATGCTATAAATACAAACCAAGGGCAATCGAGGACGGTATGGATGCCGTGTCGATCAAGCATCAATAATCAAAAAGAAGGAGTACCTGATGAATAACCACAAGATTCTCGCTGCGCTCGCCATTCCTTGCTTGGGCCTGGTCCTCAGCGCGCCGCTCAAGGCCCAGCCGCTCAAGGACGCCGTCGAGCAGACTTTGCAAACGAGCCCTGATATTCTGTCCACCGCCCATCGTCGCCTTTCGATCGATCAGGAGATCAAGCAGGCAAGAGGGGGATATTTCCCCAAAATCGATCTGAATTTTGGTTACGGGCGTGAAAGAACGGACAACCCCACTACCCGTGCGATTGCTCCCGGGGCGGTTTCCTTGAACCGCCGTGAGGCGGGTATTACCCTGAATCAGATGCTGTTTGACGGGTTTGGTGTCAAGAGTGAAGTGGAGCGGCAAACGGCCCGCGCTGATTCCGCGGCTTACGGGGTGTTGGGAGCGGCTGAAAACACGGCACTGAAGGTGGTGGAAGCCTATCTGGAAGTGTTGCGCCGGCAGGATCTGGTCAAGCTGACCAAGGATAACCTGGTCGTGCATCAACGCACCTATGACCAGATCAAGCAGCGCTCCGAGTCTGGCGTTGGGCGCAAGGCGGATATGGATCAGAACCTGGCGCGTCAGGCGCTGGCTCAGGCCAATGTGATGGCGGCGGAATCCAATGCGCGTGAAGCCGAAATCACCTTCCAGCGTGTCGTGGGAAAAATGCCGCAGAACAGGACCAAGCCGGTGGCGCCGGATCAGGCCATGCCCAAGGATCTGAAGAGTGCGATCGAGGTCGCAATGGCCAACCATCCGATCCTGAAATCTGCCATGGCGGATGTCGAGGCTGCTCAGGCCCAGCATCGCGCTTCCCGGTCGCTGCATTCGCCAAGGCTGGATCTTGAGCTGGGGTACAACGACAACAACAACATCAGTGGGCTCAGGGGCGATAACGAAAGCGCGATCGCAATGCTGCGGGTGCGTTACAACCTGTTCCGCGGCGGTTCGGACGAGGCGCGGGTCGGCCAAACCGCCTCCGCGATCAATGAAGCCACC
>JAIOJM010000262.1 GCA_019911785.1 Sulfuricella sp.
GCGAAACCGACGTTGCATGCTGCAGGGTCGACCAGGCGGGCAGCCGCATCCGGCTGCCCAAGCTCGGCTGGATCCGGTACCACAACAGCCGGGACCTGGCCGGTGCGGCCAGGAACCTCACGGTCTCCTGCGACGCCCTGGGCTGGCACGTCTCGGTCCAGACCGAACGTGCCGAACAACCCATCCCCACATCGACGGCGATCGGCGCCGGGGATCGGGGCGTCGCGAACTTCCTCGCCACGGCGGAAGGCGCGCTGGTTGCGCCGCTCAATGCCCACAAGCAGGCGCTGCACAAGTTGCGCCGCTACCAGCGGGCTTGCGCCCGCAAGGTCGAGGCGCAGAAAAGGGCGATGGGTATTGCCGGCCCGGTTCCCAAGGGCATGAAGCTGCCGGTCTCGAACCGCCTCAACAAGGCGCGGGTCCGGCTGGCGAATATCAACGCGAAGATCGCCCGAAGCCGCCTGGACTTTCTGCACAAGCTCAGCCACGGCCTGGCGGCTCGTTACGCCGTCTTCGTGCTGGAAGATCTGCGCGTGGGGAACATGAGCCGTAGCGCGTCCGGGACGGAAGACAATCCCGGCGCGAACGTGAAGCAGAAGTCCGGCCTAAACCGGTCCATCCTGGACCAGGGTTGGAGCGAGTTCGCCCGGCAGGTGGGGTACAAGCTGGAGTGGCGGGGAGGACGGTTAATCCTCATCGACCCGCGCAACACCAGCCGGACGTGCGCTTGCTGCGGCTACACGGATGAGAAGAACCGAAAAGGCGAGGCGTTCCACTGCCTCGCCTGCGGCCATGCCGATCATGCGGACGTCAATGCCGCAAAGAATATTCTGGCCGCGGGACACGCGGTTCTGGCCGGCAACGGCCATGCGGACGTGGAGGATGCGGCGCAGCAAGGCCGGCCTGTGAAGCGTCAACCTGCTTTGGAGACCGATCATGTCGAACGGCTTTAACAAGGAATCCGCCTCTCTTCAGGGGGTGGAGGATGTCAATGTTCAGATACGGGCGATTGCCTGAAAACCAATCGTTATTTTGCACGCGACACCAATGCCGAGTACATCATCATTTTCCACGGACCTAAGCATCCCGTCAGCGGGACTTAACCCCCAACATTTCAAAGAATCAGTGCATCTGCTTTGCTACTCTCTTAAACAACAACACTAGGAGGTAGTCCATGACAACCACGAACTTTGCCACGGCCCGCGACGTGGCCACGGCCATCCAAAGCCTGGGCTTTCAAGCCACCACAGAAGTCCTCGGGATCATTTCACGCACTTGCCGGGACGATTTTCTGGCCAACCTGTCGGCCTGCATCAGTGGCCATGATCCAGACGGTGCAAACCGCAAGGCCATCGAACTGACGCTCCGCTGCCTGTCAGGCGACACGCTCGAAAGCCTGCGCGCCATCATACCTTCTGCCCAGGTGGAGCATGTTGTCGGGCTGGCCCGTACGCAACCCGTCCGGTTCTTGTCAGCTATTGAGGTTTCAGGCGATCCGAAACACCCTCGCCACGACGTCGCAAAGAGCTTTTTATCCGGATGGTTTGAGAATCATCAGCCCCCCACCGGGCAAAGCCAGCCAGCAGATCAGCCTTCTGCGCCCGAGCCACAACGCCCACCGGAAAACCAAAGCCGCCGCAGCGCACCTCCCCAAGCGCCGGCACAGAATCAGACTCAGGAAGCCGAGAAGAAATACGAGTCCTGCCATGTCTACGGCGGCAGCTATGCCTTGTGCTTCAACTCGGGCACATGGGAAGGCAAGCCGGGCATCATGCTGGATGCTGCAGCGGCACTAGGGCCCAAGGCATATGACTGGCAGAACGCCATTCATATCTGGCTCAATGCCAACGAGATCGCCGCGGTTCTGGCCGTATTCCGTCGCTGGAGGAAGCGTGTCGAGTTCTCCGCGCATGGCGCCCAGAACGACAAGAGCTTCAGCATCGAATTTCAGGGCCAGCATTTCTTTGCCAAGGCGTCTGCCCGCAAGGCGACATCGCACCCTGCTCGTGCAGTAAAAATTCTCCCGGGGGATGCTACCGCGGTATCCATCCTGTTCCTGAAACAACTGGCCATCGCCCACCCGGATGTTCCGCTGCCGGAACTGCTAGCCACCGTGCGCGCTGCGCATCAGCTGGACGATGTTGCAGCAGCCTGATGATCAGCCCCAAGAGAAGGGGCACCACCAGCGTCATCTCCTGGACCGCCTGAAGCGCATCGGGATCACCGGCTGGCAAGAGCCTACCCTGTGCCTCCCGAAAGGCTTCCTGGACTATTCCGATGTCAGCACACTGAAGCAGGCACTACCGCGCGAAGACGTCGTTTCAGGAAACCACATTTTCAGCCTGGTGGTGACAGAAAAGGCGGTTGTGGTTTCGCAGCCGAAAAAACGGCTCATCCTGAACGCAACGGACGGCATGCTCACGGTCAAGATCGTGATCTTCGTCGTCCAGGGCGTCGATGTCCCTCGCTGGAAAAGCATGGCGGTTGGGGAGCGCATTCATGTGCGAGGCAACCTACAGAACTGGGGGGGGCGCCTCCAAATGACCGGCCCTACCTTGATCGACCCGGATCTGATCGGCCGGGTACTCCCTGTCTATGAGAAGCGCCGTGGCATTGTCGCGGACGGCGCAATCTTCGATGCGACCAGGCACGCCCTTGCCCACCATCTGCCAGATACGATCCAGCACCTTATCGCCAGTTTTCACGGACTGGCTGAACCTGAAATCCTGCGGCGGGCTCGACTGAAGGCTCCGTCCATCGAGGCGGTGCTGCAAGCTGCCCATAACCCATCCAGCGAGGAGGAGGGAATGCGTGGCGTGGCTGGCATGCGCCGGTTGGCTGCATTGTCCATCGTGGAAAACGCCCGCCGATTGAAACGCCGTGCCGCCGTGCCAGAATCCGTTGTCGACATCCCGCCCGCCCTGGTGGATGAACTGTCCCGCAAGCTCCACTACCCTCTCACCGGCGACCAGAAAACGGCAATCTCCGAGATTGTTGCTGACATGGCCTCGCCTTTTCCCATGCGCAGGGTTCTGAGCGGTGACGTTGGCAGTGGGAAGACCTTCTGCATCATGATTCCCGCCCTGGCGACTCAACGCCTGGGGCGCTTTGCGGTAATTCTGACGCCCAACGCGCTTCTGGCCGATCAGTTCGTGAAAGAGTGCAAGGAACACTACGGACAGGAAACCAACGTCATCGCGGTAACGGCTGCGACGAAGAAGCTGGACCTGTCGAGCAACCCCATCCTGGTAGGGACGACCGCCCTCCTCTCCCGGCTCAAAAACTACAAGGCGCCGGACTTCTTGGCGGTCGATGAGGAGCAGAAGATGTCCGTGGGACAGAAGGCCGAACTGACGGACATGCGGAGTAACTACCTTCAAGCCACGGCAACGCCGATACCACGCACCACGGCGCTCATTACGCATGGCGCCATGGAAGTGAGCATCATCCGCGAAATGCCGGTCACCAAAAACGTCACGACTTACATTGTCCCGGGCGGGGACGCCAAGCGCCTTTTCGACCACACACGGAAAGTGCTCAACTCCGGTGGCCAGGTCGCCATCGTCTACCCGATCGTCAATGATGAGGAACAGACAAAGAAGAGCGTAACGGCAGCCTTCGCGCTATGGGACAAGAAATTCCCTGGCATGGTGGCAATGATTCATGGACAGATGAAAGAGGCCGACAAGCTGGAGGCCATCTCCGGACTCAAAGCAGCCAAGCAGAAGATCGCGATTGTCTCATCGGTGATCGAAATCGGCCTTACGGTGCCCAGCCTTCGCTCGCTTATCGTCGTAAACGCGGAACGCTATGGCACCAGCACGCTGCACCAGCTGCGCGGCCGGGTCGCACGACATGGCGGCAATGGATATTTCTTCATGTTCCTCCCGGATCCAGTCGGCAAAGAAACCATGCAACGCCTCCAGCTGGTACTCGACCATAGCGACGGATTCACCCTGTCCGAAAAAGACGCCGAACTCCGAGGCTACGGCGACCTATTCGAAGATGCAGAGAGGCAAAGCGGATCGTCCCGCAGCACAGTATTCCGCTGCGTAGATCTGACGCCGGCAGAAATTCACCACGTTTCGCAACCCATTAACCACTAGGAACAATTCATGAATAACGGAAACAAGCCAAAGCCCGTTGATGTTCTACTGAAAAAACTGGCCACCCTCCCCCCCATGATCGACCTTCTTTTGGCCGCGGTACTGGCTGTCTACTCATATGTGGCGATCACGGTAGACCACGCCCAGCTCATCGGCCTGGTTTGCTTCCTTGTGGCCATCGCGTTTGCACTGCTGGGCCTGCTCGCCACCATGCGTGAGATGAAACTGTTCAAGATCGTTGAGAAAAACTCATCACTGGACAGACTGAGAGGAATGAAGAACGCGGAATTTCAGGCATATCTGATAGCCGTTTTCGGACTGCAAGGCTATCAAACCCGCATCGTCCTGGACGAAATACATCGCCAGGACGATGCCGACATGATCGCGACCAAGCGCAAGGAAACACTTCTGATCCAATTCAATCACTGGGACGAAGATGTAATGGATATTCGCCCCGTCCAGTCTCTTCACAAAGCGGCCGCCGTGCTGCGAGCAAATAGCTGCATGGCCATCACCCTCGGTGGAGTATCCAAAGATGCAGTGAAGTGGGCCGCAATGAAGGGCGTTCAGATCGTCACAGCCAAGGAGCTTCTGGAAATGGCCGGAGGTATCCTGGGCGTGACGCCAGATGAGGTGATGGGAAATCCCGTCAAGGAGGAAGAGCAGATCGAGCAGAAGCACGAAATCGAAGGGCTTTCCCACGGCCAGCATCGCTTCATCTTCATCGACTTTGTTGGCGTTTCGAGGGGCTACATCCACCTGGTTGATCTGTTATTACAGCACCCGGCTTATACAATCGTCGCCTCAACGATTCCCGAAGGGGAAACCATCGAGGATTTGAAAATAAGGATCCAGGGGTGCGAGGAACGGCTGATCGGAAACTTGCCACCCTCCTCTGCCGGACGCTATTTCGCTGTTCAGCATTACCTCGAATCGCAGCCTGAAGGGAAATCGACACCGTGGGTCGCCGTTGATACGGATCCACGCGCATTTCCGGAAGGAAGCACTGAACTCGTGGCTGTGAACCCGGCATTTGGCTTCGACAATGGCGCAGCCGAACGGCTACGCGATGCCATATTACTGGCTGATCGGAATCATGTTCAGCGCCAGGTAAAGCAATAACCCAAGTGACGTAATCTCAAAAATTGAGACAAACCGTGAAAAAACCTTTCCACAATATCCTTGCCACTATAGCGGTAGCCCTGCTTTCGCTAACCACGACCGCCAAGGCGGCAGGCCCGGACATCAACTACTTCGGCAGCATGGCGGACGCCGTAGCAGCTTGCCAAAATGAAGCCGTCCCCTGGTACCGGACTTATGATCCGGGGTCGGGCATGTGGTAAGGTAAGGATTAGAAATCCTCCCCCAATTCGTGTAGCCGCGCCTTCAATTTACGAAACTGATCTTCCTTGGTGAAGCTGGCCTCGATCAATTCATTACACTTAGTCCGCCAGTAGGCTACTTGCTCGCCACAATCTTCTTTAGGGCGGGTTTCCTTATATTGCGTTTCAGCAACAGGCCGATGAATTGAAGTAAGAGCCCCGCCCTCTTTGCCAGCCTTCACCATTTGTCGGAGATCGTCCACACCTTGCAGCAACTCCCGCTGGCTATCCTCGTGACGTCGAAGCAACATCGCCAGGTTGCCCTGCGCATGGTCCAGCGCCTGCTGCAACACCACAACTTGCGCCTTCAGGGTTTCCTCTCGCTTGAAGCCACCCTCGATGGCTTCCTCCAGGGCGGACACTCGAGCCTGGACGGTTGAGGCGCCCCGGCCGATCAGGAGAGATTTCCTTGAATACTGGGCGCCAGTCAGGGAAGCCAACTCTTGCTGTACCGTGGTGACAGACCCACCCCCGGCGTCCTCGATGATCTTGCGAATGTGAAGCGGCTCCCCCTTTGCCATTCTTGTCAGGATGGACTCTCGAATGGATTCACGGAAGGAGTGCTTTGCCCTGGGTTTGCGCGATGGAGTTTTCATAGTCACTATGGTAGCAAAAGTGACGATACTCTGTTGATTTGCAGTTTCCGAGCCTAAAGGCTGAAATGTTTCACGAGAAATAAGCCGGAGAGGGCCTATAGAAGAGGAGTTACGGTACGTGGCAAAAAATCCGTGAAACATAATATGCGGGTCAAGATCGCGCCCCAAATGGCTTCAAACAGCGCTCAGCTGACCATGAATGGTAACCCTACTATTGAGCACAGGATGTGTCCACAAGAGATCCAGGGCGTTGAAGGGGAAATCCGCCAGAATTGATGATCCATACCAAAAAAACAAAATATTTTTTCAATCGCACTCATGCCGCCCCCATAACTGCAACTAAATCGATTGTTGCCGCAGTATTTCAGGCTTGTAACAGACAAACGGAGGGGCAACAATTCATCTTGCGAAAGATAGGCGTAAAAATCAGATATAAACGAACAGGCATTATTTAAGGCCTTGGGTTGGCGAGAACGAACATGCAATTCCGATACAACACACGGGAAAGCTCTGGAAGCTCGACTGCCTTTCGGTTCATTCCTTAAAAACACCTCGAAACCAGCGCCAGCTAATGACTTACCAAATAACTGGCATTTACCCTGCAACGTCGGTTAATCAACGAAATGCATAATACATGTTGACAACCAATGATTGTCAGGGTAATTTTACGCGCAATAGGTACATTCAGGTATGAACGATATGGCGGTACAAAACAATCAAACCAGCCTCCCGCTTCCGGTGGAGCAAATGGAGCCATCTAACGGGCATACCTTTCGGGTAAAGCAGGTCGCCTCCATGCTGAACATCTCGGAAAATACGGTACGAACTTACGAGAAGGATTCAGGCATCAAGATTGGCCGCAAGACTACTGGCGCTGCCAGCATCCGACAGTTCACGCCTGAAGATGTATTCGACCTAGCAGCCTACAAGTATCGTACAACCCCCCCTGAGTCGTTGCCCAAAAAGCTCACCGTTTGTGTCTACTTGCCAAAAGGCGGAGTCGGCAAGAGCACGTTGGCCACTGAAATGACTGTCCAGTGGCAACTGATGGGATACCGCTGCTTGTTGGTGGATTTGGACCCACAAGCATCTTCCACCTTGATGTTTGGATACGACCCCGAAGTACAGGAAGAAGATGCTGAGAAGCTGGGTGTTCCAATTGACCGCGTGGTCACGCACACATTCGCCGACTTGTTCGACTTCAGCGAACTCTACAGTAGTGCCCAGAAGCGAGTGCCGCTAAACAAAGTGATTAAGATGCCATGGGGCGCCAACGGGCCCCACTTGATACCGGCGGATATTACACTGTCCTCATTGATCTACAACCTCGGAATGGTTGCAAATCGTGAGCAAAGAATCGCCAAGCTGATCGAGGATGGTCGGTTAAAATCACGGCCGGATTTTGATCTGAGTGTTTACGACATCATCGTGCTGGATTGCGCACCGGCATCTTCTGTATTGTCTCGCGCGGTTCTGGTTGCGAGCGATCTGTGCGTATCCCCACTGCGGCTGGACGCTCTCTCGGCAAAGAGCCTGTCGTTTGTGAGCAACGAACTTACGAAGATATCAGAAAGTGGGCTACCCTTTCCACCGCTAGCCGCTGTGCCTACTTTCTTTTCCGCGAATACAACGCGCACCATGACAATCATGCGTAGCCTGAACAACATTTATACGGATTCAATGGTAGACGCAATGCTACGCCAGTCCGAAAGCTTCATGCGATCCTTGCTTACAACGAAACCAGAAGACCGGATGCCTTTGTCCCTATCCAACCCGACACATGCGGTTGTGCTGGAGGACCTGCAGAATGTAGCCAAAAAACTACTTGTCAAAGTACGGAGCTTATATGGCTAAAGAACTATATTTGCCTCCAGTGCCATCAAACAAGGATGGCGCCCCAAAGATTGGGTTTGGTGGCGTGGTAAACACGCCACCAAAATGGTCGCCTATGTCTAGAAAGACAGTAACAGAGCTCGATTCGCCGGCACAATTAAAAGCTCTCGCCGCGGACGACCAACAGACATTTGACGTTGTGACAAATGAGGGAAAGTATTTTCAAATTCCTCTCGGAAAGCTTCGCCCCTCCCCTTTCAACGTAAGGAAGGTCAGAACCCCTGATCGCATTCAAGAAATTGCGCAAACCCTGCAGGAAAAACAACGCGATCCGATTACGGTCTACGAAGGCACGGGCCAAGACGCGGGCTTCTTTATGATCGTGTCTGGGGTAACAAGGTACATGGCGGCCATGAGCGTCGGGATGTCGCATCTTGATGCGCAGATTGACGCCAGCATCGACTCGTCCGACCCGCTTACGATTGTCCGGGTTAGTCATTTGCACAATGACACTGCAACGGAAACCGACCTGGACCATGCGTTTGTCGCTCGCGATCTCCAGGTGGCCGGATACACATTACTGCAGGTAGCCGCCGCGCTTGGATATAAAGGGAACCGCCAAATTACTCGACTTAACGCCTACTTTGATTTGCCTGAAGTCCTATTGGATATTGGAAAAACAAGGCCTGATAAATTCTCGGCCCCCATGGCTGAGATATTCAAGGGCGCGGCACAATCTATTGGAGAAGACGCAGCGATCACCATTCTAAAGACCGCCTTATCCAAGGATTTGTCCAGGCGCGACATCGAAAAGCTGATTGACGTGGAAAAAAGGCGTATCGCAAGAGACACCCTTCCACGCACCCGCTCTACCAGAATTGCAACGCAAGATTTCAAAGTGTCCGGTGAAAAGGTCGGAACAATGACAGTTCTCCAAACCTCACCAGGCAAACACAGAATCCAGTTGGACACCACGCTTGCACCGGAAATGGCAGAACAACTGAGTGAACAACTGGGGGCCCTGCTGAAGAAATTCTCGGCAGACATGGAAAATGCATAGCCGACTGATTACTGCAGCGGACTTAGCCAACAAAATTGACGCTATTTTTTGTAACTCATTGATTATAAAGGGGCGCACCAGTGCGCTTTCTGAATATCCGGAGCCACCAAGGTGACTGAGTGACCCAAAAAACACTTCCACCACCCACCGAAGCCCAGGCAAACAACCTGGGCTTCGGTGCATTTGGAGAACAGAAATGATGTAGAAGCGCACTACAAAGAAAAACGCCCCACAGTCGGCAAACCGTGGGGCGCGGGAGAGTCACTAGGACGCTCGTAAGACAGGTGAATCCTAGTCCCCTCTCCCACCAAAGTCAATAACTTTTATCGGCCCGAGTATTGGTCGAGGGGGAACTGTATGTCTGAAAAACACAATGCGGCCTGTGTCCCAGCGCGCCGGTCGCATCAGGGATCGGGGTGCCCGGCGGGTATGCGCCGTCGCCCTACTATCGCCATGCCGGATCAGTACCGCAATCGGCCGTCCCGAATCCGGGTTGCCATCTACCGTGTATGGGAAAACGCGGACGCCCTGGGGCTCACCCGCTCCGCTGTTACCGTCCTTCAGGCAATTATTGCAGCCGGTGTTAGGGTTGATAATCCATACGAATGGATATTTGCGAAAAAGAGCCGTATCGCGAGCCTTGCGAACGTTTCTGAGCCGACCGTGTACCGTACTCTCAAATCGCTGCAAGATGGTGGTTGGATTATTCGCCAGGAACAGGAAAGGCTGCTCGATGGGTCTATGGATCTGGCTAACATAGCGATTACAGAGAAATTGGCGTTCTTGTTAGGTCTTGTTGTTCGCAATACGGAAAATCAGCCCGCTTTGAATGATGCAGACATCAAGTCGTCGTCCAACATGGGCACACCTTCCAAAGCTGATACTGACCCTGTTCCAGCTAATGCCAATCAAGGGGTGAAAAACAGCGCCTCGATCACCCAGGAAGACCCTGAAATTTCCAGCGTTTTGATCGACGATTTGATAGGCGGTATATATACTAACCAAAGGGTTTATCAAAAAGCTTCAGTTAAATACCAGTCCACACCCGCAAAATTTGTTCGCATGGATGGCCGGTCGGTACCCGTGGAACTGGTCTGGTTGATTGCAGAAAAGCGGCTGACCTACAGCCAGTTGTTCTCGCTTATGACCAAAGCAAAGCAGGTCAGTGGCCAGACGCTAAGTGATTATGCAGAATACCGTAGCGATAGGATCAGACAATTAGCAACAACAAACGATTGTTATCGCTATCTAGGAAACTTGATTGAACAGGAAGTCGACGCCAAATACCTTTGCCGGCAAAGGGTCAAGAAGGAGCACGAGAGAAAACGCCAGGAACAAAAAGCGCAAGCCGCCAAAGCCAGGGAACAGTGGCTGCGAGCACGCGACGGCCAGACCTACGTTGATTCTGCCACCAACCGCACATACACGATCAACGCGAATCATGGACTGGCAATAGTGGGGGAAGGCGGCAGACCAATCGCATCGCCAAGCATTCGATTAACGGGAGCGTTCCTGCGGAAAATTGAGAGCGGTACGTTCCAGAGGTTTGTACCAGCAGCGGAACCCTGGTCGCCGGAGAAAGCCAAGACGTACATCGCTGGGCTGCACCAGATACTCAATGCGGGTCGATCCAGAGAGGCACGAATAGCCTCTTGACAAATGCATGTGATTGACTTCATGATGCGAACATTGCCCAAGTAATCGGCAATGTGAATTCACTTCAACGAACCTTTCGTTGAGGTTGCGGGTTTTTCAGGTGACTGAAAACGCTAGTTGCGCAGCGATACGCGCTTCTTACATCTGGCCCTATGTGATAGAGCCAGGTACCTGCAACCCATTGGGGACCCATAATCCCCACTGGGGCTTGTGACGTCCTCAGAAAGAGAGGTACGTTATGAGTGAAAATGCAGCGTCCCAGGGGAAATCAACGCCCCTTGCCGAAGCCTCACTTGGTACGCAAGTAATATACAAGTGGGCAGATTGGCAAAACCAGCAAGCCGGGAAACCGATTAGGACGGCATCTTTCCGTAAGGAGAGTAGGCGCTTAGTCGTGCACCAGTATGGTGATGCTCTCTGTGGTGTACTGCAATTGGCTGATGTTAAGCCAATGGTCAGGGATTTCAGGGAGTGGAAGGAACCTTTCCACACCGTTCAAGGCAAGCTGATAAAGCGCGGTTGGAGTCTGGTATCCGACAGCGGGGAGGTGAGGCATGTTGCTCACTGACCTGTTCGGCCACCCAATCCTCATCCAGCAACCCGGCTCCTCGCCGGTTCGTCGTCGCCCAGTCTCTCCGGAGACAAAGCGAGCAAAACTCATCCGCCATCTTGAGTCGTCTGCCAATCGCGTGCTGTTCGACGAGTTGTTCGAATTACTCAAGGCCCCCCTGTTGCAGCAATTTTCCATTCCGGAGGAATTCGCGTCGGATATAGGTGATGTTGCAGTACAGGAAGAAACACAGGCAGATGAGGAAATATCCAAGTCGCTCTCCATGAAAATTCCTTATGAGGCATGGGATAAACCGTGGATTCAAGACGACAAGGATCTCAAGTGGTCAAAAGAAGGCCTGATATTTACCCAGGTGCGTCTTTTCTGGCGATCGTTTGAGGAACTGTCGCTGAATAACAACGAGCAGGAGAAGTGGTCGGTGCTCCGTTGGATATTCCGCCCAGCAATCAAAAAGCTTTACATGTACGACAAGCGCATTGGTAAGTCACTCTGTCTTCCAGTACATGAGCGTGACGAGACGTTCTCCTTTCACAACTGCTGCATTGCGGCAAGGATGGATGGGGACGTTATTCGAGAAGGTGTCCGCAGGAACATTTCTGTGGAAGTAATCAAAGCCGTTGAAAAAGTCTGTAGCTACGACTGACGGTTCCCGCTAGGGGCACAAAACCCCTACCGGGGCTGGTGCCCCTTTTTTTTGCCTTTGTGAAAGGAAAAGCACCATGTTTGATCTGTCTTCAATCCTGTTTCAAGTGAATTACAGCCTCGTTGAAGCCTTCGGCCTCGATCCAAATGAGGTTGATCCTGGCATCACCGTGGAAGGGTTTGCAATCCCTGATCCATCCACCCTGGCTGACCCGATCGCTGCGGCTCATGCTGCGTTTCTGCGTTCGGCGATCCCACCTGTAGATCCTCTGTACCAGTTCCGCAAGGATTTGGTGCGCGAGATTCGCTATTGGTGGCTGACGGGCGAAGGTGATGTGCTGTTGCTGTGGGGCCCAACCGGCTCCGGTAAAACGTCGGTCTTTGAACAGTGGTGCGCTCGTTTAGGTATTCCGCTGTTTATGGCCAAGGGGCATCGCCGCTTTGAACCTCATGAAGCCTTCGGGCAATTTGTAGGGGGGGAGGGCGGTACAACTCCATGGGTCAACGGACCTTTGACGATGGCGGCGCAGTATGGCCTGCCTTGCATCATCAACGAGTATGACCGGATTGATGCGTCAAGAACCATCGTGTTCAACGACGTGTTTGAAGGTCGCGCGTTTCCGATCCCGGGAAAATCGGGTGAGGTCGTTGTACCCCAACCGGGGTTCCGCTGTGCCATCACAGGCAACACCAACTTGGTGGAAGACGTGAGCGGCAACTACGGTACCGCCAATAGCCACGACATCTCCATTCTGGAGCGACTGTACGCCGTGGAAATCGGTTATCCGACTGATGACACCGAAGCCAAGCTTCTTGAGTCCGTTCTGGAGCAGTTCAGTGATGACCTGCTGACGTACTGGTTCGATCAGGAAGGCATGAAGCTGTCCACGCCGCAAGGCATCAAGGAAGGATCTGCGATCAGTCGCGGTGAATTCATTGGTGGGCTGCTTGAAGTCGCGCGTCGTATCCGGGCGCAGTCTAAGGATGGTGGAAACGCCTCCGATGCTGCTCTCGAACGCACCATGTCAACGCGGACACTTCGGAAGTGGGCCAAGCATTCTGTCGCACAGGCGGCAGCCCCTGAAAAATTAGGGCTGTCAGCGCTTCACCTGTCGTTGCGGAAGTATCTCTCCAGCTTGTCCACGCAGTCGACGCGGATTGCTCTTCACCAGGCGGTGGAAAGTGTGTTCGGCGTTGGCGAAAAAGTCGGTCCATAAGGAGCACATCATGACAAAGAAATTTAGTGGTGTTGCTTACTGGAAGGTACAAACCAGTGTTGCTAACTGGCCTGCGCTGGCACTTGACGTGCTGACGCCGGTTGAGAAGGCGGGACTGGCTGTGCTGGGGTATGAGTGTCTGCCGGGTGGTGATCAACTGAGCGTTACCTTTAACAAGGAACGTCACCAGTTGCTTGTCGCTAACGGACAAGGGCGCGGGGTGGTGCGTGAGTCTGAATCGGCAAGCCGGTTCGTTGTTTGTCTCATCGCTGTGAGAAAGGCGCTTGGTGACATTTCTGTTGTCACGGACTTGCAAGAGAACGTGCCGACGCTTCCTCGCCAGTCATATCCGCTTTATGCGGAGGACTGGCAGCGCGTTCTACCGATCGCGCAAGAACTTGGATTGGCAACTGGAGAGGCCTTCGTGGCTCGCCATGCTGCCGTCTTTAATCATCTGTTCTGAGGAGAAAAGAAATGGCCGAAAAGATCGTTTTTCTCATTTTGATGGTCGTGGTTCTTACGAGCCTGTGGTACTTCATGGGGTTGCCTAAACCGGCGCTTCGTAAAGTGGATGCGAAGCAGGATGACTGGCAACAAGACGTCACAATGCAGCAAGAGGAAGCTCTGGCAGTTTTGGCGCGTGAAGAGGTTGTAGCGTCGCCCCTCATTGTTCGTGAGTTGAACAAAGGGAAGGTGACGATGCTCGTGAGATACCGGGCGAGAAAGCAGGCGTGCACTGCTCATCTCATCATCTGGTCGGGTGCCAAGCGCAACCGTATCCAGGACAGTTACTACGACCTGGGCGTCATTCCAGGCGATACGGTAACGGAAGAGGTGATCCAGAGCTTTATGGCCTTGGCCATTTCGCGTATGGAGGAATTGCAGAACGCAGGCCGGCGGACCCGCAAGGCGAAAGCCGAGCAGAAGCAGCAGCAGGAAGTTGTCCAGCAAGAGATAGCAGTAGTGGTTCAACCCGCTATTGTCCCTGCCGTGTCCGTTGAGGATGCGGTGCAGCCTACTGTGGTGGTGGAAGACTCGCCCCCGGAGTCGATCAGGCTGAGGAAATTCCCGTCCGTGTATCGCGGCATTATTACCGAAATCGGGATGATGCCTCATAACAAGGGTGGGGAAGACTTCACCGTCTTTGGGGTGCGCTACCGCACTTCCGAAGGGATCGAAGATGCCGTCTTTGGCGCCAATCTGCGTATCGCGATCCGCGAGGCGCAGGCAGGTATCGGAGATAAGGTGGAAATTCTGAAAATCGGTCGCAAGACTGTGGAGGCTGGTAAAGCTCCGATGAATCTCTTCAAGGTTGCCAAACTGGAAGCATCTGTGTAACACCTTCATTGCGGGAGAGACGCCTTCGGGCTTCTCTCCCCTTTGTTTTTTTCTCAATGGCGGTTTCAACGAGCCCCCATCGACGAAAAAGCACCCTCGATTTTTCTCCGTGAGGAGCAAGCCGCTGCATCGGTCGGTTATCCGATGATCTCTTCGCACGCCCTCCGGTGTGCGGAATCCTGGGAGCAGTCAGGCCCAATCTATTCAGAAATACCCTATCCTGATGCGTAGCATTCAAGGGAGTAGTTCTGGAAACAGGCAGCATGTTTTATTGCTGTTTTTTAACCATACGCCTGATCTCTTTGACCACTTTATTTCAACCTGCCATTTAGGTCGATGTCGGTGAGCGCGTATTCAAAAGGAGATGCACCATGGCTTCAGTAAACAAAGTAATCCTCGTCGGTCGTTTGGGTAAGGATCCTGAAACCCGTTATATGCCAAATGGTGATGCAGTAACCAATATCACCCTGGCGACGAGCGAAACCTGGAAGGATAAGAACGGTGAGAAGCAGGAAAAAACTGAATGGCACCGTGTCACCTTCTATCGCAAGTTGGCGGAAATTGCCGGCGAATACCTGAAAAAAGGCAGCATGGCCTACATCGAAGGGCGTCTGGAAACTCGCAAATGGACTGACAAGACCGGTGTGGAAAAATACACCACCGAAATCATCGCCAATGAGATGCAGTTGTTGGGCGCTCGCCCTGCTGGTGATGGACAGTCGAGCGAGCGGAGCAGTCAACCGTCAGCGAGACAGCAGCCTGAATATGTGGATACAGGTGAGGATATTCCGTTCTAGGATGCCTATACGGTAAATAATCAACAACTTACGCGGGTAATTATTGCCCGCTGGGTGGTGATTCCCGCACCATTTTGTTCGTTTGGAAAGGAATCATCATGTACGGTTATCCCGGTCTTGCCTTTGGTCATGAAGCTGTTGCCTCCATGAGCAACCTGATCGACGCCATCAAGCGTCGTCAGATATTGCGTCCTCGTAGCAAACTCACACTTCTGGTGGGTGATAAAACGTTGGCTGTAAACCTCCTGCCCAATGGCTTCATCGAGTTGGACGGACAGGCGCAAGCAGTCAGTGTTGAACGCCGCGTGGAAGAGGCAATGGCAAAGTTTGGTGCATTTCTTCAAGAAAGGGTGTCGTGATGAACCCGAAAATGATCCCGGTGCTGTCAAGCAACATCGACGGCTACCAGTACATCAGTCAAACGCAAATGATGCTGATCACCTTCAAGGGCGGTTCGGTCTATTCGTATGAAGATGTACCTTTGAGCGTGGCGGATCAATTCCTTCATGCCGGTTCCAAGGGGAAGTTCTTCGGGGAACATATCCGCGATCAGTACATCACCTCCAAGCTATCCCCGGAGGAAGTGATTACGATCCTGGATAAAGTTGAGAAATCGTGGACACCACAACCTAAACCCGTGCCGCGCAAAGCGACGGTGACCCTGCAGAGTCTCCTGCAGGCGAACCCGTTTCTGCGAGCGGTATTTTGATGCTCTGGCTGGTAAAGGATGCCTTTTGGCCCCTTTCCAGCCGGCGTCTTTTCCTTGTCGCTTATGTTCGAACGCTTTCCCATGGCCAGGCTATCGGAAAGCGGTTGAAAAGGTTTTCTTCGTGAGAAGAGAGACGTTGCATCTGTCGTTTATCAGATGCTCTCTTCGGCCAGATCACCGGCCGGAACCCTCGTGTGTTGTTTGCACGAGTTCATTGGGGCTCTACTAGAGTTCCTACATCAACCCGTGCGGGTGGTCCTTAAAAACACCCCCGCCGGGGGTCGGATCATTACCGCACTTAGCCTGGAGAAAAACCATGCAAGACGTGCTTAATGAAAAACTGACGCTGATCTCTGTAAATATCAGCACCTTCTCTGGTTACCGTCGTGCCACCCGTGAGCATATCGCAGCACTCGGCGGCCAGTTGCCCGCAAGCGCTGCCATTACTGAAGGGTCCATCAAGGTTTTCCCCGCAGATGGGACGAAAGCTCTGCAGACTGTTCGTCGTGGCGTGTTTCGCAAGTTGCAGGCAAAGGGCGTGAAAGCGTTGGGGTCGCAGAATGTCTTTGCGATTCTGACGGATGAACTGCCCGAGATCGAGAAGGGAATTGCTGATGCCGAGGCGGAGTATATTGCCGAGCGCACCACGTTGGAAGCCAACTACGATCAGATTTTTGAGGATCATGTGAAGGCCAATGTGGAAGCGGAAGCGATCATTCGCTCCCTCAAGGTGGATCAGGTGACGGCAATCGCCAAGTGCCGGTTCTCGAAAGACGTCTTCAAGATTGCACCGTTTGTCCGTGAGGGCGAATCGGAAGAAGATGGCGTCGAGGGCATTGTGCGCGGTCTTGGTCGGCAGTTGTATGAGGAAATCTCGTCCGAAATGGACAAGCTCCTCAAGAACAACGCCTTCGCCAAAAATCAGCGTGTAGGTCAGAAGTCCCTGCGTCCGCTGAAGGCGGCAGCTCAGAAGATGAAGAAGCTGTCTTTCCTCGATTCGTCGGTGGAAGGCGCCATCAACCTGGTTGTCGATACCCTGAAGTTGCTTCCGCAGGAAGGGTATATCCAAGGGCAGGAGTTCGTGACCCTGGAGCGATTGGTAGAGGTAATGTCCGATACGGACGAACTTCTCAACGCCGCTTCAAAGGTCAGGAATGGTGTTCCCGTGTGCGATGTGTTGTTCCCGCCCGCGCCACCGCCCGTGGTAGAAGAACCGGAAGTCGTTGAAGCCGCCCATGTGGTGGAAGAAACGGCTGCCGAAGAAGTGCTTGATGCCCCGGTTGCAGTTCCGCCGGTCAGCATCTCCCCGGTGGTGTCTTTGCCGCCGATCCCGGTCCCCAGTATGCCGGCCTTTACACGGTCCGGTGGTTTTACTGGTTCGGGGATGGCTCGTCCGACAGCAGTAAGGTCGCCGGTGCCTAACACTGCCGCACCGGTGTTGAAGCCACGTGAGCAGCTTAAATCCAACGCTTTGCTGTTTTAAGGAGAGGATTATGCGCGCACAAGCACTGGATCGGGCCTTGCCCGCCATCGCTGGTTTCATCACCGACCGTACCGGCATTCCAATTGTTCGGAGTGAACGGGCTAGTACCGACAATGTGGCGATTTACCTGCCCCGGCGTCGGTCTGAAATCGACCTGACCGAGCGTGATCTGGTTGAAGCGGTGGCTTTCCTCTACCACGAGGCGGGCCACATGCTGCATTCCAACTTCGCGCTCGCGGCGAAAACCCCTCTCGAACGCGCCATCACGGGCGTCCTCGAGGACATCAGGATTGAACATCTGGTGATGGGGAAATTTCCGGCAGCTCGACGCTATCTATCGCGTCTGGTTGGGTACCTGGTTGAGGACGGTAAAAACGGTAGTGGTTTTCCTGCACTGGAAGGAAGCGAGCCAGAGTCGAAGATTTTGCAGTATTACATGTTGTATCGGCTCCGGCGTGATGTGCTTCGGCAAGATACCATTGCCGAAGTATGCGAAACCGCAGTGACCGCTGCACAGATGCGCTTCCCGTCCGGAATGATGACCCGCTTGGACGCCTTGATGTTCGAGGTGCTTTCTTGCGAGTCTGAGGACGATGTGTTTGCCTTGTCAGCCGAGATCGTGGAAATGATCAAGGAAGAAAAGGAGAAGGAAGAGCAGAAGAAGCAGCAAGCTCAAGAGCAGCAAGAGCAAGAGGCTGGCCAGCAGCAAGGTCAGCAGTCGGCATCCTCGGAAGATGGGGATGAGCAGCAAGGTGAAGGCAGTCAGCAACAAGGTACTGACCAGGATGGCGGGGAAGATTCCGCGTCTGGCCAGGCCTCTTCCTCGCAAGGGGAGGCCTCGGACGATCAATCGGCTCAAATGTCGAGTGGGTCGGCCGGTGGTGGAGCTGGTGGTGATCATGCGCAAAGCCTGGAACAGTTGCTCGGCATGTCCGATGCAGATGTCCAGGAAGATCTGGGTGAAATGCTCCAGAACGCACTGAATGCCGCTGCCAACGCCGAAATTGGTGAAGCCGGATTCGTGGACGTGCCCATGCCTAACGTGCATAAGGCTCGGCTGCGTGATACGGGTGTGGATGTAGGCGCCTTGCGCGCAAGTATCAATGCCACACGCACCAGGACGCTGCAGTGGATGAGCTCTATGGCCGAAGGAGACTGTTCGCATTCCCGTTCCGGGATGCAGATTGATTCGTCGCGCATATGGAGAGCTCGCTTTGGTGGAAGCATCTTCATCCGCGAGGATGAGGGAATTGATCTGAATGCGGCCGTGTCGATCGTCATCGACCGTTCAGGATCAATGAGCCAAACCATAGGTCATGCGGCGCAAGCTGCCGTGGCCACCATGTTGGCCTTCGATGTACCGGGTTTGAAGACGCAGGTTTCGGTCTTTCCCTGGTATCAAGCGGGCGACGAGGGCGTGGCGGTCGTGAAGCGTTGGGAGGAATCCCCTCGTACTCTGGCTGCTCGCATAGCGGGTCTGACGACAGATGGTGGAACTCCGATGGCAGAAGCTATCCTGTTCGCCGCATCCGACGTCATCCGCCGGGAAGAAACGCTGAAGATCGTACTGGTCGTCACCGATGGTGATCCAAACGATATGGAGGCAACCCGGTACATCATCGACAGGGCTCGAACTGATGGCATCACTGTGGTTGGTCTGGGTATCGGAGTCGAAACGGCCCCGGTATTCGGTGAAAGGTACGCTTCAACGATTCGTAACATTGGGGAGTTGTCAGCCTCAATGGTGCGTTTGGTGAAAGCCGCCTTCGAAGACAATCGCCGCAACCAGTAACACCTTTGCCTCCCGACCATGTGTTGGGGGTGCTTTTCAGTAGGCCTTCCGAGAGGGTCCACTGACAAGCACCGATATTTTTAAAACGCAGCCTGAAGAAAAAGAAAACGTTATCTTGCAATTACTGGAGATCTGAATTTATGAACGACTTACGACTTTTAACCAAAAAAACCAGCGACCCGAGGGTGTTCGACACTTACTGGATGACCGGCCTGATTCAAAAGGGGAGGGTGCGGGTGACGGTGCCGGCGCAAAAAGATGCTCAAACAGCGGCCGAGCTGTCCGCAGCCCAGTATCTGTTGAGCGAAAAAAACGTGTGCGGGCACAATAAAGCAGGTGCTGGTCTGAGGATCTGGGTCAGCCGCGGCGCGATCAGGAAACTTCTGCGCGGAATATCTGACAACGACCGTATGTCGCCGTACGCCAACTTCCTGCTGACGCGATATTTGGGCGCCCAGGTCGAGGTAGAAAATCAGGACACCTCATGGGCCGACGAGCGTTGCGAAACCCAGGTGGACATTATGGATGTCCAGGGGCCGGCGATGACGACTATCGAAGTGAACGGATTTGGTTTGGTCGAACTGACTGGGCATGCAGTTGCACGATACATTGAGCACTTCAAACGCCAACCGGAACGTGCCTGGCGCGAAATCGTCGAGATTGCGAAGGAAGTCAAGCCGGCAATAATTAAAGGCCGGAAGTCAATTCACGATCTCCAGCACCGGAATAAGGGGCGATACGCCATGGACGCGAAGAGGGGCGTGCTGCTGACGATTGCGGATCCAGACAAGCCAGGGATGCTCCCGAGCCTGGTGACTATTATGATTCCTGACGACAGGGCTGCATACGCCGAATGCCACAAAACCGATTCTCAATGCTAAAATTGCCACCAATGAGAATTTTGCTACTAATCCCAGCTTTAATCCTGTCGATCCCATTCGCCTTAGCGGCGAACAAGGGCGATAACATGGTGATTATTGCCAACCCCTCTACGTCAACGAATGCGGTCTCGCAATCGGAAGCACGTCTCATATTCTCCAACGACATCAAGGCATGGAAGAGCGGCGAACAAATCGCTGTCATTACAATGAGACGTACGGACGAGGCCTACTCAAGGTTTACACAAGAAGTTCTCAATCTTTACCCATATCAGATAGAAAGAGCAATAAATCGGAAGCGCTATGCCGGAACTGCGCAATCGGAAATAGTTGCGGTTTCCGCGGAGGAAATGCTGAAGCTGGTTGCCAGCACCCCTGGTGCTATAGGTTACATACACAAGAAAGCGGCATCAAACATGCCCTCGATAAAGATTTTAGAGGTGCGAAATGAATAAGCGAATCACACTATGGATTATATCGCTGTTCGCGGTTACCCCGGTTATGGCTGACATTGACCAGACCAAGGGCAATGGGTTATACGGGTTCGTAACCCAAGGGTACTTCAAAACGAACACAAACAATTTCTACGGGAAAAGCCAATCCGGATCTTTCGACTTCAATGAAATCGGAGTCGGTGCTGGCTTTGTCCTCAACGATACCGTTTCGGTTGGTGGCCTTCTGCTTTCTCGCAAGGCAGGCAATGCGGACAACGGATCTGTCCGGCTGGACAATCTGGTCTTTGACGTGAAGGCGTTGCGTGGGGAGAATTCAATTACCGGGGTTAGACTAGGGCGAAACAAAATCCCTTTCGGTTTCTACAATGCGACACGTGACATGGCCATGACGCGACCAACGCTGTTGTTGCCGCAAAGTGTTTACCATGACCACTCGAGGAATTTTCTCATCAACGCGGATGGGTTAGAGGCGTATCACGAGCGATGGGACGATGAGAGCTACACAAGGTTTGCCCTGCTGTACGAAAAAAACAACGGGATAGATAATCCGCAGACGGAAATTTACTTCATGGGGATGGACTGGCCGGGAAAGTTGAATCCAGATTATGCAACTGGGG
>JAIOJM010000263.1 GCA_019911785.1 Sulfuricella sp.
GGTTGTCGATGCCGACCACCTCGACACCCTGCGCCAGCAAACGCTGGGCAACATGCATGCCGATGAATCCGGCTACGCCGGTAATTAAAACTTTCAAGATTTTCCTTTCTTGTTCAATTCATGCAGTTTCGCGTATTTCACGAAACTGTTGAAACATCCTATCGAGATATGCACCAAACCCGGCACGCTGTCGAGAAAGCCGAGCCGGAGGAAATAGAACTTCACGAACCTGAGCAGCGGGCTGAAAATCAACTGTCCAGTCGAAGCCTGTTTTCCTTGCTGGAAGAGCTCTTCCGCCTGCAGGCTGGTATAGCGATTCTGTTTTTCCAGGTAGGCGGCGAGACTCTCCTGCGACTCATGCAGCAAATCACCCTGCAAACTGCCCACCGCTGAAGATGTCAGCACTTTTTCGTGAACCTCGTCCTCGCTCCAGTTGGCAACGCGTCGATCGAACAGGCGCAGGCTCCAGTCGGGATAGCCCTCGCCATGCCTGAGCCAGCGGCCCATGAAGCGATTGCAGCGCGGCATCCGATAGGCCCGAAAACGCGGCGCCTGCAGCGCCTCCACGATGCTCGCGCGCAGCGGGTCGCTGACCCGCTCGTCCGCATCCAGGCACAGCACCCAGTCATGGCTGGCCTGCTCGACCGCGAATCGTTTTTGCCGGCCAAACCCGAGCCAGTCCTGATGCAGCACCCGAGCGCCGTATTTTAACGCGATTTCACGGGTATCGTCCCGGCTGCCGGAATCCACCACCACGATTTCGTCGGCGAAGGCGGCGCTTTTCAGACAAGCCTCGATCTGACTTGCCGCATTCAGGGCGATGATGACCACCGACAAGGGGGTTTTCTGCTGCATCCGCGCTATCTGCCGAGATAAAGCCCATATTCTAGGCTAAAATGCTGCGATGCCGAAGATATTGCTCGTCAAAACCTCCTCGATGGGGGATGTGATCCACAACCTGCCGGTCGTCAGCGACATTCTCGTCCATTTCCCGGAAGCTGAAATCGACTGGGTGGTGGAAGAATCCTTCGCCGGCATTCCCGCCCTGCATCCGGGGGTGGGGGAAATCATTCCCGTCGCCGTGCGGCGCTGGCGCAAGAACCTGTTCAGCCGCACCGTGCACGCCGAAATCTCGGCTTTCGCCACCCGCCTGCGCAGCAAGACTTATGACGTGGTGCTCGACACCCAGGGACTGATCAAAAGCGCGCTCATTACCCGCCTTGCCCAGGGTGCCCGCTGCGGCTTCGACCGGCACAGCGCCCGCGAACCGCTGGCTGCGCTGTTCTATGACAAAACGCTGCGGGTCGAAAAAAGCCAGCACGCGGTGATGCGCAATCGCCTGCTGGCCGGCCGCGCCTTGGGCTATTTCCCCGATGATCCGGTGAACTATGGCATCGCGGCGCCATCCCTTGCCCTGCCCTGGTTGCCCGCAACTCCCTTCGTCGTACTGCTGCACGCCACCAGCCGCGACGACAAGCTCTGGCCCGAAGCCGACTGGATCACATTGGGCGCTTATCTGGCCGGCAAGGGAATTGCCTGCGTATTGCCCTGGGGAAGCGCGGCCGAACAGCAGCGCAGCCAGCGGCTGACGGAAAAAATCTCCCTTGGCGTCGTTCCTCCTGCGCTCACCCTCGGACAAGCGGCGGCGCTGCTTTCGCACTCCATCGCGACAGTCGGGGTGGACACCGGGCTGGTCCATCTGGCGGCGGCATTGAACGTGCCGGCCATCGCCATTTACTGTGCCTCCGACCCGGGCCTTACCGGACTCTACACCAACGGCCAGGCCGTCAACCTGGGCAGGTCGGGGATGCCGCCCGATGCGGCAAGCGTGATCGACGCCCTGAATAGAATTTCCGCGTTATCCATAACTACTCAGGTGTCGCCCTCTTTCTCCTTCCCCCTTGTAGGGGGAAGGCCGGGATGGGGGTAGAAAGGTGAGGGAAAGATGCCGTGTCGGTAATTCCACCCTCTCACCCCCATCCTAACCTTCCCCCTAAAAGGGGGAAGGGACTGGCGCTGTGGTTATTTTGAACATATCGTTTCGACCCGAGTAGTTGCCTTTAGGATTAAAATGCGCCGCCTTTACACCCTGCTGCTGGTCCTGCTGTTGCCCTACATGCTGTTCCATCTGTTATGGCGATCCCGGCGCCAGCCCGAATACCTGCGTCATATCGGCGAGCGTTTCGGTTTTTATCACGGCAAGCCCGCCTTTCCACTGATCTGGCTGCACGCCGTATCGGTGGGAGAGACCCGCGCCGCAGTGCCGCTGGTTGCCCAGTTGCAGGCACGCTATCCGGGGCACCGCATCCTGCTCACCCACATGACCCCCACGGGCCGGGAAACCGGCAGGCAGCTGTTCGGCGATCAGGTGCTGCAATGCTACCTGCCCTATGATTTTCCCTTTGCGGCCAAACGCTTTCTCCGCCACTTCAAGCCCGAAATCGGGCTGCTGATGGAAACCGAAATCTGGTTCAACCTGGTGCGGACCTGCAAGAAAGCCGGGGTGCCGCTATTGCTGGTCAACGCGCGGATGTCGGAAAAATCGGCACGCAAATATGGCCGCTTCAGGACGCTCAGCCGCGACAGCCTGCAAGCACTGTCGTCGATTGCCGCCCAGACCGAGGAAGATGCACGCCGATTGATCGAATTGGGCGCGCCTTCGGTGAAGGTTACCGGCAACCTCAAGTTCGATGTGGCCGTACCGCAAAGCGCGATCGACCTGGGGAAAAACCTGCGGCAACGGTTCGGGGCCGCACGCCCGGTGTTCCTTGCCGCCAGCACGCGGGAAGGCGAGGAAGCGCTGATTGTGGAATCACTTGCCAGAATCGGCATCCCCGACCTGCTCATCGTCATCGTGCCGCGCCATCCGCAGCGCTTCGACCTGGTAGCGGAAATGCTGGCGCAGCGCGACATCCGTTTTCAGCGCCGCTCGGCAAACGAAGCCGTTGCCCCGGAAACCCAAGTCCTATTGGGCGACAGCATGGGAGAGATGTTCGCCTATTACGCCGCCTGCGATATCGCCTTCATCGGCGGCAGCCTGCTGCCGCTCGGCGGCCAGAACCTGATCGAGGCGGCGGCGCTGGGCAAGCCGGTTTTGATCGGCCCATACACTTTCAACTTTGCGGAAGTCTCCGAACTTGCCGTTCAGGCTGGCGCCGCGCTACGCGTGGCGAATGCCGACGAATTGGCGCTAGCGGTTGGGGATTTGCTGAAGGCGCCGGAGAAAACCAAGGCCATGTCGGTTGCGGCGCTGGCTTTTGCCGACCGCCATCGCGGCGCGACGGAACGGCTGATGGCGCTGATAGATGAAGTGCTGAGTGCTGAGTGCTGAGTGCTGAGTGCAAAGGTTTTACTCAGGACTCAGCACTTTCAACTCAGGACTTTATTTTATTTCCCCAGCCAGCGATTGACCTTTTCGACATCCTCGTCCTGCAAAACGCCCACAGCGGATTTGAGCTTGAGCTGGCTGAGGATGTAGTTGTAGCGTGCCTGGGACAAATCGCGTTTGGCAGTGTAGAGCTGCTGCTGGGCATTGAGTACGTCCACGTTGGTGCGCACCCCCACTTCCTGACCCAGCCGGGTGGAGTCGAGCGAGCTCTGGCTTGACACAAGCGCCTGCTCCAGCGCCTTGACCTGGGCCATGCCGCTGGTCACGCCAAGAAAAGCCTGACGGGTCTGCAAGGCGGCCTGTCGATTGCCCAGCTCCAGATCCTGGCGGGCCTTTTCCTGGTTGGCCAATGCTTCGCGCACCTTGGAATTGACGCTGCCGCCCTGGTAAATCGGCAAATTCAACTGCAAGCCGACGGTTTGACTGGTGACCGTACCACTGACCAGATAGCTGGAATTGCTGTTTTGACTGTAGCCCGCCACCAAGTCAAGGGTGGGATGGTGACCGGCACGATTTCTTTCAACTTCCTGCGTGGCAATTTCCAGTGCGGCGCGCTGGATGGCGATCTGCGGACTCTGCTGTTCGGCCTGCGCCACCCATTTCGTCATGTCGTTGGGTTCGGGCAGGACCAGGGGAAGCTTGTCACTCAGCGCATTGAGATGCGCCGGAATCTTGCCGAGGATCAGCTGCAAAGCGCGATTCTTGATTTCGAAATCGTTCTGCGCGGCAATTTCCTGGGCCGTGATGAGGTCGTATCGCGCCTGAGCCTCGTGGGTGTCGGTAATGGTGACGGTGCCCACCTCAAAACTGCGCTTGGCCATTTCCAGTTGCTCGCCGATGGCGGCTTTCTGGGCGCCGGCCAGGGCAACATTGTCCTGGGCGAGCAGAACGTCGAAATAGGCCTGGGCGACCCTGACTATCAGGTCCTGCCGGGCGACGGCAAACTGCGCTTCGGCCTGAACCACCTGGCTTTTGGATTGCTCGTACTGGGCGAAATTCTGTTTGCGATAGACCGGCTGGGTCAGCGACAGGTTATAGCCGTTGGAGTTGTACTGCCGGTTGGAGGTGGGAGAATCCACGTCGTTATGGCTGGTATTGGCGCCGAGATTGACGCTCGGCAACAGCAAGGCGAGGCCCTGTGGCGCTTTTTCCTGACCGGCCTCGAAAGCGGCACGCGCCGAGGCATATGCCGCATCCTGCTGCTGCGCCTCGCGATACACCTCCATCAGGTTGACGGCATAAACAGGGCTGGAGAGCAGCGCAAGAAGCGCGAGAGGCAAGGATTTCATCCTGATGCCCGGCAAGCGGGAGGTTACGCGAAACTTCATTTTCTATTCCTCAGTACAACGCGATGACAGCGGCCATTAACACTGGAGCATTCCTATGGACAATCTGGTTTAAAAGATGAAGCGCTGGGGCTGCATCGCGTTCTTCAGGGGCGGAACGCTGGTCTCGAATAAATTGGTCGTGCGATACACGCCTTCGGCAACGCAGGTAATCAGCTGGGCCTCCATCACCGGCGATTCGCCAACCACGGCAAACAACCTGCCGCCCACTTTCAGACCCGCCTGAAACGCCTCCGGCAACACCGGAACCGAACCGGTCAGCACAATCACGTCGTAGGGCCCGCCCTGTTTCCATCCGCGGGCGGCATCCCCTACCTCCAGGGAAATATTTGCGATGCCGTGCTCCCTAAGTATAGCCGCGGCTCGCGACGAGAATTCAGGGATGATTTCCACGCTGCACACCTTTCCCTGATGCGCCATGCGCGCCAGCAAGGCGGCCATGTAGCCGCTGCCGGTGCCTACTTCCAGCACTTGGTCCGTGGCTTTTACCCCGACTTCCTGCAGCATCCTTGCCTCAAGCTTGGGCGACAGCATCGCTTCACCGTGGCCCAGGGGAATTTCCATATCGGAAAAGGCCAGCTCGAGGTATTGCTCGGGAACAAAATCCTCGCGCCGGACCTGGCGCAGCAAGTCCAGCACGTCCTGATCCAGCACATCCCAGGGGCGAATCTGCTGCTCCACCATGTTAAAACGGGCCTGCTCCATGTCCATGACCATTCCCTCAAATAATGTCTACGCTCACTTGCAATTATTCCACATTTCCATTAGTTTCACACACTTTGCTAGGGGTCCTTGCCGTGGGTCCGTTACATGGCAGGGTGAGAGATACCCTCTGAACCTGATACGGGTAATGCCGTCGTAGGAAAGCATTGCCACCACAATGCTCCTCGCGATTTTCCAAGGAGTGCCACCATGAACGCCAACCCCCTATTCCTGAGCCAGACCGCCAGCGTCGACGAGGCCGCAGTGCAACCCTTCGCCAATTCCCGCAAGGTCTACGTACCAGGCTCCCGCCCCGACATCCGCGTACCGATGCGCGAAATCAGCCTGTCCGACACCCCGGCCAGCATGGGAGCGGAAAAGAACCCGCCAGTCTATGTCTATGACACCTCCGGCCCCTACACCGACCCGGACGTCAAAATCGACATCCGCAACGGGCTGCCGGCAATCCGCGCGCCCTGGATCGAATCACGCGGCGACACTGAAAACCTGCCCGGACTGAGCTCGGCCTATGGCCTGAAACGCCTGAATGACCCCGCCCTGGCGGAGATGCGCTTCAACCTGCACCGCACCCCCCGCCGCGCCAAGGCCGGCATGAATGTCAGCCAGATGCACTATGCCCGCAAGGGCATCATCACCCCGGAAATGGAATTTGTCGCCATCCGCGAGAACCAGCGCCGCGACAACCTTTCCGACCTGATCACCCGCCAGCACCCCGGCGAAAGCTTCGGCGCCGCGATCCCCAAGATCATCACGCCGGAATTCGTGCGCGACGAAATCGCCCGCGGCCGCGCCATCATCCCGGCCAACATCAACCATCCGGAACTCGAGCCGGTGATTCTCGGCCGCAATTTTCTCACCAAGATCAACGCCAACATCGGCAACTCGGCGCTGGCCTCGTCGATCCACGACGAAGTGGAAAAGATGGTATGGGGCATCCGCTGGGGCGCGGATACGGTGATGGACCTTTCCACCGGCAAGAACATCCACGAAACCCGCGAATGGATCATCCGCAACTCACCCGTCCCCATCGGCACGGTGCCGATCTACCAGGCGCTGGAAAAAGTCGACGGCAAAGCCGAGGAACTGACCTGGGAAATCTTCCGCGACACCCTGATCGAGCAGGCCGAGCAGGGGGTGGACTACTTCACCATCCACTCCGGTGTGCGGCTCGCCTACGTGCCGATGACGGCCAGGCGCATGACCGGCATCGTCTCGCGCGGCGGCTCGATCCTCGCCAAATGGTGCCTGGCGCATCACAAGGAAAACTTCCTCTACACCCATTTCGAGGATATCTGCGAGATCATGAAGGCCTACGACGTCAGCTTCAGCCTCGGCGACGGCCTGCGTCCCGGCTCGCTGTATGATGCCAACGACGAAGCGCAGTTTGCCGAGCTCAAGACCCTCGGCGAACTGACCCATATCGCCTGGAAGCATGATGTCCAGACCATGATCGAAGGTCCCGGCCACGTGCCTATGCACATGATCAAGGAGAACATGGACCTGCAGCTGAAACACTGCGATGAGGCACCGTTCTACACCCTGAGCCCGCTGGTCACCGACATCGCTCCCGGCTATGACCACATCACTTCCGGCATCGGCGCCGCGATGATCGGTTGGTACGGCTGTGCCATGCTGTGCTACGTCACGCCCAAGGAACACCTCGGCCTGCCGGACAAGGAGGACGTGCGCGTCGGCATCATCACCTACAAGATCGCCGCCCACGCCGCCGACCTCGCCAAGGGCCACCCCGGCGCGCAGATTCGTGACAACGCCCTGTCCAAGGCGCGTTTCGAGTTCCGCTGGGAAGACCAGTTCAACCTCGGCCTCGACCCTGAGAAGGCGCGCGAATTCCACGACGAGACCCTGCCCAAGGATTCGGCCAAGGTCGCCCACTTCTGCTCGATGTGCGGCCCGCAGTTCTGTTCGATGAAAATATCCCAGGACGTGCGCGACTATGCGGCCGCACAGGGGGTTTCGGAAAACGAGGCCCTGGAGAAGGGCATGCAGGAAAAGGCGGTGGAGTTCGTGAATACCGGCGCCAAACTCTACCGGAAAGCCTGATAAATGGATTTGCCGCTTTTGCTCAAAGCCCTGATCCTGGGACTGGTCGAGGGCCTCACCGAGTTCCTGCCGGTATCCAGCACCGGCCACCTGATCCTGGTGGGCGACCTGCTCGACTTCAACGACGAGAAAGGCAAGATGTTCGAGGTCGTCATCCAGTTCGGGGCGATTCTTGCCGTTTGCTGGGAATATCGCGCCCGACTGGGTGCCGTTGCTGCGGGACTGCAGACGGGCAAGGAAGATGCGCAGCGCTTTGCCCTCAATCTGCTGATCGCCTTCATGCCCGCAGCAGTGCTCGGCCTGCTGTTCGCCACCAAGATCAAGCTTTACCTGTTCAAGCCGGTGCCGGTGGCGCTGGCCTTCATTGTCGGGGGGCTGCTGATCCTGTGGGCGGAGCGGCGCAAGCACGTCATCCGGATTCAGGAAATCGATGAAATGACCTGGCGCGATGCACTGAAGATCGGGCTGGCGCAGTCGCTGGCCCTGATTCCCGGCACGTCGCGCTCGGGCGCGACGATCATCGGCGGGCTGTTCTTCGGCATGAGCCGCAAGGCGGCCACGGAGTTTTCCTTCTTCCTGGCCATTCCCACCCTGTTTGCCGCTTCCGCGTACGAGCTGGTGAAATACCGCCACCTGCTGAGCGCAGACGATCTGGGGATGTTTGCGGTGGGCGGCGTGGCGTCGTTTGTCAGCGCTTTTATCGCGGTGCGGGGATTGCTGCGCTACATCAGCCGTCACGACTTTTCCGCCTTCGCCTGGTACCGCATCGGCTTCGGCATCATCGTGCTGCTGACCGCCTATACCGGCATGGTCAGCTGGTCAGTCAGCTAATTCCAGGCAGAATACAACCCGGATTGTCCATTAGAGCCAAAACACCGCTGTAGGAGCGCCGCCCCCGGCGCGAATGCGGTCGAAAATCGCGGCGAGGGCGCCGCTCCCACATATACGAGTCAAGCAGGGTGGGAACGCCTTTGTGCCAACCCTGCCAGGCCTACGGTTTCTTGATGAAACCGGCGATGTGGCCCAGCAGCTCGTCTTCCTGGAAGGGTTTGCCCAGGTAGGCGTTGACACCCAGCTCCATCGCGTAGTTGCGGTGCTTTTCCGCAGTGCGTGAGGTGATAATGATGATCGGAATATGCGCAGTTTGCGGGTCGCTGCGCACGTTCTTGGTCAATTCGAAGCCGTCCATGCGCGGCATTTCGATATCCACCAGCATGACGTCCGGAAGAATATCCTGCAAGTGCTGCAGGGCATCCACGCCATCCTTGGCAGTCACCACCTGGTAACCTTCCTTCGCCAGCAGACGGGAGGTGATCTTGCGCACCGTCAGGGAATCGTCGACCACCATGATGGTCGGTGCGACGGTTTCCGCTGTCGGCACCGCGGGCGCCTCCGCGCCGATGGCGGGAACCTGCTGGGCAATGCGCTGCGCCAGCGGCGCGGGGTTGATAATCAGCGCGACCTGGCCATTGCCCAGCACCGTCGCCCCGGCAATACCGGGTACACGGGCAAGCTGCGGCCCGATATTCTTGATCACGATTTCCCGGTTGCCCAGAATCTCATCCACTTGCACCGCGACACGCTGGCTGCCGCTCCTGAGCAGCAGCGTCATGGCGTAGCGGTGCGTCTCCGGCACCTGCTCCAGGTCGCCCAGGAGCCGCGGCAGATAGAAAAGCGGGTAGCGGTTGTTCTGCCACTCGATCTCGCCCTTCCGCTGAATCTCCTCCAGCCCGGCTGATTTGAACTCCTTGACCTGATCCACCATCGCCGATGGCAGGGCATAAATTTTTTCCCCGCTACGCACCAACACGGCCTGTGCTACGGCAAGGGTAAGCGGTAAGTAGATGCTGAAGACTGCCCCGCCACGCTCTCTGGGAGCAGCCTCGACACGTCCGCCGAGACCGGCGATCTCGCTGCGCACCACATCCAGACCCACGCCGCGCCCGGCCACCAGGGTCACTTCCTCGGCGGTGGAAAATCCGGGCTCGAAGATCGTGTCGAGCAGCCGTGAGGGCGGAATGTCGCTGTCCGCCTGGAGCTTGTCCATTTGGATTGCACGACCACGAATCGCTTCCAGATTGAATCCGGCCCCGTCATCACTCAGGGTCAGCACGATTTCGTTGCCTTCCTGGCGCGCCTCGATGCGGATAGCCCCGGTTTCCGGCTTGCCGGCCCGTATCCTGTCTGCCGCGCTTTCCACGCCATGAGCCAGAGAATTGCGCAGCAGATGTTCGAACGGTGCCGTCATTTTTTCCAGCACACTTCGATCCAGCTCCACCTCGCCGCCCTTGATCTCCAGGCTCGCTTTTTTGTCCAGTTCCCTGGCGGTTTGCCGCACGATGCGATGGAGCCGATCCTCAACGCTGGACAGCGGCACCATGCGGATGTGCATCAGCTCCTGCTGCAATTCACGGTTCTGCCGTGCCTGCTGCAGCAGCGCAGCATCGGCTTCGCCCAAACTATTCAGCAGAGCCTGCTGAACCGTGGCGACGTCGTTGACGCTCTCGGCCAGGAAGCGGGTCAACTCCTGAAAACGGGTAAACCGGTCGAACTCAAGCGGATCGAACGTCTCGGCGACGCCGCCGGTCTGATTGGCCTGGGACTGCATCCGGCTTTCTGCCTGGATTTCAATCTCGCGCACCTGGTTGCGCAGGCGGATGACGTTTTCCGTCAACTCCAGCAGCGACTGCTTGAAGCCCTGCATCTCGCCTTCGACACGGGAGCGCGCAATACTGATCTCCCCCGCCTCGTTGACCAGCCTGTCCAGAATATCGGCACGCACCCGCAGTTGTTGCACGCCGGGTTTTGCCGTTGGCTCCAGCAGCTGGATATCCGGTTGACCTGCTGCGATTTCCTTGGCAATTGGAGCCTCAGGCCCAGCCTGCAGGCGATCCAGCAGGTCGCCGATCTTGTCAAAATAGGTGAAGAGCTCATCGAACAGGGAGGCAGCCGGAGGCCCTGCCTCGGTTGCCTCAACCACCCGGGTTTCCATGTTGTGGATCAGGTCACCCAGCTGCAACGCACCGGCCATGCGGGCGCTGCCCTTGAAGGTATGCAGCGATCTCTGCAGATCCTGCGGCGCCTGCTGGCCCGCTGGCTTCTCCCGCCAGGCACGTACCTGAGTGCCCACCAGCGGATACAGGTCCCGCGCTTCCTCCAGAAACAGGGGCAGGATGTCCAGGTCGAAGTCATCGCGGGATGTCGGCATCGGCACCTCGAACGCCGCCGTCCGGACCACTTCGACTCGCCTCTCCACCTCGGGGAATGAGGCCATTGGCTTCATGACTTCGGCTGGCTGCTCAACGTGGGCTGACGCGCGCTCCGCCAGCGCCGATGATGCGGCCTTTTCGCCGTCTGCGCGCGCTTTTTTGACCAACGCTTGCAGCGAGCGCACTGCCTGCTTTGCCGGTTTCGGCATTTTTTGTTCTTCGACCGCCTGCACCATCTTGTTCAGCGCGATGACTGCGTCACCGGTCACTTTGACCTGCTTGCCATTAGCCGGCTGCGGGTGCTCCAGCATTTCCCTGAGCCATTTCTCCAGCTCAAAACTGAGCTCGGCCAGCGCCGGCAATCCCACCGTGCGGGAAATGCCGCACAGGGTATGGGCAGCGCGCATGAAGTCTTCCCTGATCGGCAGATCCGGCAGATCTTCCAGACGCGCCAGTTCTTCCCGCAGAACCGCAACCCGCTGCTTGGCTTCGCTCATGAAAATGTCGAAAAGCGCGCTCGACAGGGTGACATCGCCAACCAAAATCTCGGTTTCTGGCAACAGTTCCGGCGCTATCTCTTCCGCCCCCGGCTCAGGGGCCACAGAAGCAAGCGCCTCAATGACAGGCGCCTCGATTTCAACCATAGCCGCCGGCGCTATGGCTTCGAAGCTCGGCTGACTGATTTCCTCCGCTGGCTCCGAAGCTTCCAGCATGATCTCTTCAGCAGGCAGCCCCTCAGCCGCTAAAGGTTCTTCAGCGGCAGGCGCAACCCATTCGGCAGCAAGCTCCTCAATGACATCGAGGCTGAGCAGGCTGATTTCTGCAATGGGCTCAGCAGACTCCTCCGCAGGGGCGTGTTCCTCCTCGACGGAAGCGGGCATTGCACTAGCCGACGGCACAACCTCGACCACCTCCGCTCCGCTCTTCAACTGCTCCGCCGTAGCCATCAGGGCATCGGCATCGACAGCCACCGAGCCTTTGCTTTGCAGTTGTCCCACCCATTGCTCGAACGCTGCGCACGCCTGCTCGACAAAATTCAGCAGGGCGGGAGTGGCGGCCCTCTCATCCTGCAGCCATTTGTTCATCACCTGCTCGACCGCCCAGGCAACCTCCCCCAAGTCTGTCAGGCCGACCATGCGCCCACTGCCTTTCAGGGTATGGAAGCCGCGCCGGATCGTGGTCAGCGCCTCGCGGTCGCCAGGCTGCTCATGGCTGGTCCGCAGATTCTCGCTGATGGTAGCCAATACCTCGGCCGCCTCTTCCAGGTAAATCTGGAGCATTTCGGCGTCGATCGCTTCCTCGGAGGCATCCCGCAAGCGTTCGGTTTCTTGCGAGGGCGCCACGGGCACCTTGGTCTCGGCCAAGGCGGCAACCGCGCCCGCCAGTCCGGCAGCAGGCGCTTCCTGCTCTTCATCGAGCAGGCGCCTTGCGGTTGTGGCTTGTTCCTTCAGCGCCGAATCGGCCACCAGTTCGGCGTCCTGAGCCAGGCCGGACAGGGATTTTTCCAGCTTCTGGCGCGCCGCCAAATCTTCGGGATTAGCCTGCCACTCCTGGAAGTTTTCCTGTGCCAGGATTTTTTGTGCATCCAGACTGGCTTCGATGCTTTCTTCCGCAAGCGTCTCCACGACCTCTTCTTGCGGAACAGCCGTTTTTTCCTCCGGCTCGCCCGTCAGACGCGACAGGGTCCGGCTGATAATGTTTTCCGCATCCGCGCGGCCATGCTGGACTTCTTCGATGTAGAAACCCAGGCTGCTCAGGCCTTCAGCCACCCCCTCCAGCTCCTGCGGGCTCGGCTCATAAGCCGGATCGGCAAAGCGCCGGATACTGGAATGGCAGATGCCAAGCAGCTTGCCCGCCTTGCCAAGATCGAGAATGGTCAGGGCACCGGAAATCTGCTTCAGGGCAGATTCGAGCGAGGGAATGCCCTCCCGCTTGGTCGTATCCCTGAAGAACGTATCCAGCACTTCCTCGATCCGCCGCAGATTGGCCTGAATTTCATGCGCCACCTGAGCCAACAGGAGTTTTTCCTGGGCTTTGCGGCTGATGTCGCCAAGGTTGGGGATTCCCGCCGCATCGATTTCTTCCTGGCGGCCGCTTAAAACAGCCGACATACGCTGGGTCTGGATTTCCAGCTGCTTTGCCAGTTCATCGTTGAACTGGGCAAAATTTTCCAGCACATTCTCCGCCAGCAGCAGAGCCGTGGCCACTTCTATCGCTACCAGATCAGAACGAGCGCCTTTCCCCATTGCCCCCAATCGGAACAAGTGCTCTTCACCATCGCTTCCTCTCCCGCTTGCGGGAGAGGATTGAGGTGAGGGCAGTCCCTCTGGGAGAGAGTCAGGCTGAGCGGCTACGAGCGCTTGCGTCTGCGCGAGCAGGCCATGCAAGGGGCGGTTATCCAGCGCCCGGCTTTTTTCTACCAGCCGGATCAAGGGCTCCTGCAAATTTTTCAGGCTTTCTTTATGGCCCGTGGTGAATTTCAACCACAACTCCTTGACCGGCGTCAGCAACTCCTTCAGTTCCCGAAGCAGGGGTTGGAGCCGAGCCGAGTCGACCTGTGCAGCAGTGGCCGCCTGCGGCAAACAGCTATCCAGATCGAACACCTGCTTGACCTGCCTGATCCGCTCGCTCACCGGCTGGCTGCGAGCCACCCGGTACAGCAAATCGCGCAGCAGGTGTTCCGCCACCTTGGACGAGGATTCGACCAGCTTGCGAATCTGCTGATCAATCTTGCCCAGCAGCCGCTTGGCTTCGGCGTCGGGACTCAACCCCTTGTTGAGCAAACCTTCTATCAGTGCCCCTGCGGACCACCAGAAGGTGCGTTGCGCCGGCAAGCTCTGAGCTCGCTCGATGGCCAGCAATGCCACGCGCATCGTCTCCATCCCCGCCGGGTCGTCCGGCGTGCGAAGAAATTTAAGCAAGCCCCACTGAAAGCGCGCGCGCTCAGCCTTGGCCAGCACCTGCAGTTCGGCCTCGCTCACTGGCTTCGCATAGCCATCCTTCGGTGCGCGCGCGGACAAATCCGGGAAAAACAAGTCGCTTTCGGCAAAATCCGGGGCATTACGTGCCTGATGCAAACTTTTATAGACCGGGTAGAGCCTGAGCGGCACATCCGGCTCGCCATCAAGCAGGCTGGAGAGATATTTGGAGAGCGCGGCAATGGCCTGGTTAACGACTTCGATATTGGCGGCGGAGGGGGCAACCTCCTGCTTCTCCAGGGCGGCCACCAGTTTTTCGATTTCACCGCTAACGCGCGCAGCCCCTTCCAGGCCGACCATCAGGATGGCGCCGTTCACCTGATGCAGGTGAGTCAGGCAATAGCGTAGCGGGGAAAAATCGCCGGGGTTGCCGAAGAATCCCGCCAGGTTCTGCCTGGCCTGGTCCAGCGCCTGGTCGATTTCGCCTTTGACCCAGGTCAGTGGGCCGATGTCCAGCTCGGTGGCCATGCTCTTCGATTACCTATGCAAGTTTGAAGCCCGCCACCGAGCCTTTCAGCTCGGCAGCCAGTTCGGTCAACTGGCCCACGGAAGCGGCGGTCTGCTTGGTACCGTCCGTGGTCTGGTTGGTAATATTCTGAATATCCTGCATGTTCGTTGCCACTTTGCCGGCGGCTTCCGCCTGCGCCTGGGTCGCCCTGGAAATGGTGTCGATCAGATCCGCCAGGCTGCGCGTAACCCGCTCGATCTCGGACAGAGCCTGGCCCGCCGCATCCGACAGCTTGGCACCTTCCACCACACCCTGGGTACTCTGCTCCATGGCTGCCACCGCGTCGTGGGTATCGGTCTGAATAGTCTTCACGATCGCGCCGATCTGCTTGGTTGCCTCGCCCGAACGCTCCGCCAGGCGCTGCACCTCTTCCGCCACCACGGTGAAGCCGCGCCCCGCCTCACCGGCGGAAGCGGCCTGAATCGCCGCGTTCAGCGCCAGAATGTTGGTTTGTTCGGTAATGTCGGAAATCAGTTCCACGATCTCGCTAATCTCCTGGGAGCTTTCACCCAGCCGCTTGATTCGTTTCGCTGTTTCCTGAATCTGGCCGCGAATTTCGTTCATGCCGGCAATCGAGTTCTGCACCGCCACGGCACCCTTGTCCGCGGCCTGCAGGGATTTTTGCGCCACTTTCGCCGACTCGGCAGCGTTGGCCGACACCTCGTTAATGGAATCTGCCATCTGCAGCACCGCCGTACTGGTTTCCTCAATTTCACGCGACTGCTTTTCCGAGGCTTGCAGCAGATGCTCGGAAGTCGCCTGCGCCTCATGGGACGCCTTCGTCACCTGCTCGGTCGCCTTGTTCACCCCCACCACCAGCGAGCGCAACTCATCGATCGCGTAGTTGACCGAATCGGCAATGGCGCCGGTGATGTCCTCGGTCACTCGCGCCCTCACGGTCAGGTCACCTTCCGCCAGATCGCCCATTTCATTGAGCAGCCGCAGAATCGCCTCCTGGTTGCGTTTGTTTTCCTGCTCGCTTTCAGCCGCCTTCTGCTTGGTGTCATCCAGCAACACCTTGGCGAACAGCACTGCGGCAGAAAGCGCGAAGCTTGCGAAGATAACCGTCAGGATTCCTTCCAGCAGGCCGCTGCTGGCATTCTTGTTGTAACTCTCGGTCAGCTTGCTGGAGAAGTCCAGCATCCTGTCGCCGTCCTTGAACAAGGAACGCTGAGCATCCTGGGCCGCCGCCAGTCCCTGAACGTTTTGCAGTGTCTGATCGACATGCATGGAAAAATCCTTGAAGGTTGCGTCGATTTCTCCCAGCATGTCGCGCGCCTCAGAGTCTTTGACCGGGGTCAGCAACATGCCACCGCTCCCGTTATCCAGACCGGCCAGGATATTGCGGAAGATGGCGAGGCTTCTGCCTTGCAGGAAGGCTTCGTCGAGATCGGAATCGCTTCCCGACAGCAGCAGAATATTGGCATTTTTCGCAATCCGCTGGGTCACCATCCCCATCTGCCGTGCGGCGGAAACCTCCCGCACGCCCGCACCCGACTGAATCAGCTGGCCGGCCAGCAGCTCGGTAAGTTCGAGCAAGGCCGTGTTGCTGGTGTTAACCCCGGCAACGCTGTTGCTCAGGTTGATCAGGTTTCTTTCCTGGGAAGAAATCTGCCCGATATCCTTGCGCATCTTGCTCCATAGCGCGCCCATCTCTTTCAGCTTCGGCTGAACGGCGTCCGGCGAGGCGGGCATACCGTCGCCACCCTGGGTCAGGTTTTTGATGTGCTGGGAAAAAAGCTGGTCGGCTTGCTTCAACTGGGCAAAGGCGATCGGGTTACCCTGCGCCGCCTGCTGTGCGCCCTTCGCGATCCGTTGCGACAACATCTGCATTTCTGTCGAAATACTCGTATGCTGTTTCAGGATATACAGGTTCACACCATACCAGATCAGCGGAGTAAAAGAGAAAACCACGGCTACGGCCCACGCACCGCCCAGTATCCCCAACTGCTGCTTCAAAGGTTTTTTGCCGATAAGCGGCAGGGGCTGCCCCGTATCACCGGCCATCTTCTGGAGCCCTTTCATCACCAGGGTAGTATTCAGCCCCAGCTTCGTTGTCGGCCCCGCTGGATCAGACTGTCCGGACTTTCCCTTGAAAAGATTGAAACTTGGCAACTTGAATCCCATGCTTAAATCTCCATCCCTAGTTTTATTTGCCACTCACAGAATGATCATTCATAGAGCCCGCCGAACGCCCTTATGACAGGCCCACATTCAAGAACCGGGCGTGTCCGGTCAACACCTGCATGTTCAGTTCCTGCCACCGCTGCCCGGTTTCATCATGGTATTCGGCAGCAACCCAGGGCGGAGCCTCACCCTCTATTTCCACCCGTTGCATTTTCTCGGGATTGCGCAATCCCAGCATGCGACTGACGACGATTCCGCAATTGACAGAAAATTTCTGGTGAACCAGAAGCAGGCGACAATCCACGCCGAATTGCGTTGGCACGCCACCGAGAAAATGGGAAAAATCAACGATGCCATAGAGATTGCCGCGAAAATTCGCCACGCCGCAAAACCATGACTGCGCCAGTGGAACGGACGTCAGCTTGGGAATAGGCAACGCCTCGCTGATATCGGAAAGATTGACCAGCCAGAATTGCGAGCCGATCTGGACACCCAGCCTGGAGGGGCTGGCCGTATCGCTGGATGCCAAGCTCTGCAGCTTGGCCATCACGCTCTCGTGAAATTCTCGCAGGCTGATTTTTCTTGCCATCTGCTACCCTTGTAAGCACCAAGCAATGTACGGGAACATGGAGATCAACCGTTTCCCTCTCTCCCGGAGGGACGCCCTCACCTCAATCCTCTCCCGCAAGCGGGAGAGGAAGCAAACGTGAAGGGCGCTTGTTCCGACCTGAGGGACGAGGTCTCGCTTCGCGAGTTTCAATTTAACGCCGTAATTTTTTTCAGCAGCTCGTCCTGGTTCACCGGTTTGACGATATAATCCTTGGCGCCCTGCCGCATTCCCCATACCTTATCGGTTTCCTGCCCCTTGGTGGTGCACATGATGACAGGAATATCCTTGGTTTCATCATCCTTGGTGATTGCCCGTGTCGCCTGGAAGCCGTTTAGACCCGGCATCACCACATCCATGAGGATCAAGTCAGGCTTTTCCTGCTTGGCTTTGGTGATTGCTTCCTCGCCGCTTTCGGCGGTAACCACCTGGTAGCCCTGTTTACTCAACAAGCCACTGAGGAAGAATCTTTCGGTAGGCGAATCATCCACGACCATAATCTTATTGATAGCCATTTGTTCCCTTTCTAGCTGACACTGCGCTGGGCCATGTACTGACCCACGGTTTTAAGCAGACTTTCCTTGGTAAAAGGTTTAGTCAAATATTCATCCGATCCCACCATCCTGCCGCGAGCGCGGTCGAACAAACCATCCTTGCTGGATAGCATGATAACGGGAGTGACTTTGAATTTTTGGTTTTTCTTGATCAGCGCACAAGTCTGGTAGCCATCCAGGCGCGGCATCATGATGTCAACGAAAATGACATCCGGTTGGTGATCGGCGATCTTGGATAGCGCGTCGAACCCATCTTCGGCGAGGATAACCTCACACCCGGCCTTCACCAGGAAAATCTCGGCGCTGCGGCGTATGGTATTGCTGTCATCAATCACCATCACCTTGGTTCCCGCAAGGGTTTGTGTTTCTCCGCTCACTCGCCTCCTCCAGGCTTTTATTTATCCAGGACTATCCACCCTGTTTCGCAATAGTATCAGCCTTTGAGGCCACCTTGGAAGATACTATTTTCGACTATTGCATAATAAATCTTTTCAGGCAAAGCGCCTGGCCATGACTCATTCGGCAAAATGCCGGGAATCTCCCCGTCAATTTAGGTTAAGATACGGTCTTTCGATCAACCCCTACCCCGTAGGCACCACCCGATTTTTTCCGGCATGACAACGCCCGTACTCATGGCAAACACTCGTGAAACACCCCCGCTCGTCCTTACTTTTGCCGCTTCCGATCCGAGTGGCGGCGCGGGCCTGCAAGCTGACATCCTGACCTTATCCAGCATGGGATGCCACCCCCTGTCGGTGGTCACCGCCATCACGGTCCAGGACACGCTGGGGGTGGAGGACGTGATGGCCATGGAGGCCGAATGGGTTGCCGACCAGGCGCGCTGCCTGCTGGAAGACATGCCCGTGGCGGTTTTCAAGGTTGGCCTGATCGGCAGCATGGAAAACGTTGCCGCCATCGCCGAGGTGGTCGCTGATTACCCGGACATCCCGCTGATATTGGATCCGGTGCTAGCCTCCGGCCGGGGAGACGAGCTGGCCGGCGACGACATCCTCACCGCCTTGCTGGAAATGCTCATTCCCCAGACCACCCTGCTCACGCCAAACAGCCTGGAAGCAAGGCGTATCGCACAGCTCGATGACGACGAGGGCGATGCCGAACCGGATCTCGCCGAATGCGCCCGGCGCATCATCGAGATGGGCTGCGAATACGTGCTGATCACCGGCACCCATGAAAACACCCCCCAGGTGGTGAATACGCTCTACGGCGAAAGCGGCGTGTTGCGCAGCGACAGCTGGCCGCGCCTGCCGGGCAGCTACCACGGTTCGGGCTGCACCCTGGCCGCGGCGATTGCCGCCTCGATCGCCCACGGCCTGGATATCCCGGAAGCGGTGAAGGAAGCACAGGAATTCACCTGGCAAACGCTGAAAGCCGGTTTCCGCCCGGGCATGGGGCAACACATTCCAGACCGTCTTTTCTGGGCGCGCGAGGAAGATGCCGACGCTTGAAGCAAGGGGGCGGCTACCCTCTCCCCAACCCTCTCCCGCAAGCGGGAGAGGGGGCAATGGTGAAGGGCGCTTGTTTTGATTGGCGGTCTGTATGCCATCACCCCCGAATGCGCCGACACCGAAAGTCTGGTGCAGCAGGTCAGGCAGGCCTTGTCGGGCGGTGCTCGCCTGGTGCAATACCGCAACAAGGGGGGCGATATTGCATTGCGCCACGAGCAGGCCAGCGAATTGCTGGCGCTGTGCAGGTATTTCCATGTGCCGCTGATCATCAATGACGACATCCGCCTCGCCGACCTGACCGGCGCGGACGGAGTCCATCTGGGCAAGGACGACGGCGGCGTGCGCGAAGCCCGGCTGATCCTCGGCCCGGATAAAATCATCGGCGTGTCTTGTTATAATGACTTGCAGCGGGCGCTCGATGCCGAAGCCCATGGCGCGAATTATGTCGCCTTCGGCAGTTTTTTTCCGTCGCCAACCAAGCCCGATGCGACTGCGGCACCATTAACTCTTTTGCACGAAGCAAAGCAAAGCCTGGGCATACCTGTCGTCGCCATTGGCGGCATTACCACGGATAACGTCAACTCCCTGATCGAAGCCGGCACCGATGCCGTGGCGGTAATCTCCGCGCTATTCGACAGCGACGATATCGGGGCAGCCGCCAGCCGCTTTGCCGTATTATTCGAAAAATCAATCCACCATACATTGCACTAAGGCAACGACCATGACCTCACGCAACCAGCAGCTTTTCGAGAAATCACTCCAGTTCATCCCCGGCGGCGTCAATTCTCCGGTGCGGGCCTTCGGCTCGGTCGGCGGCACGCCGCTGTTTTTCAAGCGTGGCGCCGGCGCCACCGTCTGGGACGAGGACGGGCAGGCGTATATCGATTACGTCGGTTCCTGGGGACCGATGATCCTCGGCCACGCCCACCCCGAGGTAATCAAGGCGGTGCAGGAAACCGCCGCTAACGGACTGAGCTTCGGCGCACCCACCGCGCTCGAACTGGAAATGGCGGAGACCTTGTGTTCGCTGCTGCCCGGCATGGGCCAGGTGCGCCTGGTCAGCTCCGGCACCGAAGCCACCATGAGCGCCATCCGCTTGGCGCGGGGTTTTACCGGCAGAAGTAAATTCATCAAGTTTGAAGGCTGCTACCACGGCCACGCCGACTCGCTGCTGGTCAAGGCCGGCTCCGGCGCGCTCACCTTCGGCCAGCCCAGTTCCGGCGGGGTGCCGGCGGAGACTGCGGCGCATACCCTGGTGCTGGCCTACAACGACAGCGCGGCTCTGGCAGAAACCTTCAGGAAAATCGGCAACGAAATTGCTGCGGTGATCGTCGAACCTGTTGCCGGCAACATGAACCTGGTCGCGCCCAAGCCCGAGTTCCTCAAGGCGCTGCGCGAACTGTGCACCCAGCATGGAAGCGTGCTGATCTTCGACGAAGTGATGACCGGCTTCCGCGTCGGGCCGAAGTGCGCCCAGGGCTTGTTCGGCATCGTCCCCGACCTGACCACGCTCGGCAAGGTGATCGGCGGCGGCATGCCGGTCGGAGCGTTCGGCGGTCGTCGCGACATCATGCAGAAGCTCGCTCCGCTCGGCCCCGTCTACCAGGCCGGCACCCTATCCGGCAACCCGGTGGCGGTGGCGGCCGGGCTGACCACGCTCAGGCTGGTGCAGGTACCGGGCTTCTATGACAAGCTGGCCGCTGCAACCCGCACGCTGATCGATGGCCTGACCGCTGCGGCCAAGAAGCACGGGGTGACTTTTTCGGCTCAGTCAGTCGGCGGTATGTTCGGCGTCTACTTCCGCGCCACGCCCCCGACCAGCTATGCAGAAGTGATGGAATGCGACAAGACCGCCTTCAACCATTTCTTCCACGCCATGCTGGAAAAAGGCATCTACCTTGCGCCTTCCGCATTCGAGGCAGGATTCGTTTCCGCTGCCCACACCGACGTGGAAATCGGGAAAACCTTGCAAGCCGCTGACGAAGTTTTTGGGGAAATGTCCAGGCGCTAACGAAACAGGCGGTGACAGCGCAGGCCTTTTGATCGCCTCTTGGTGCGACTACGCCGACTATTAATCGGTGCGCCACCCGATCATTACCAGACACCAGGGGGCAAATGCCACCCAAGCCATGATGCTGGAAATTCACTGCCTAAGGTTGAAAGTCTGCCGCCAGCCCGAGCCGGAGGCTGGCTACCGCATACTTGCCGAGCGAAAAAAAACCATTCTCCAGAGTATGGAATCATGTAAATGGTTCGCGGATTGTGGCAAACACCCCTCAAACACCCCTTGAAGTCAACCTCTGCACGCCACACATAACCTGTCTGTCTATAGTATTTTGCCATCGAACTCCGATATAATTAAACTTAGTCTAAATTGAGGAATGCACCATGCGTCCGGCCCAACTTTCCACCATCCTGGATCGCGAATTTCTGAGCGCCCAGGATGGGCATCACACACCCGTCATGTTATGGGGCCCCCCGGGCGTGGGCAAATCCCAGATCATCGCCCAGGTTGCTGCACGCCACGGTGTGCCGATGATAGATATACGCCTATCGCAAATGGAACCCTCCGACCTGCGCGGCATCCCATTTCGAATCGAGGATCGTGTTGAATGGGCAATTCCCTCGATGCTGCCTGATGCCAAAAGGCATGGCCCGCAAGGTATCCTGTTTCTGGATGAAATCACCTCGGCGCCGCCCAGTGTTTCCGCGGCTGCCTACCAGCTGATTCTCGATCGACGCCTGGGTGCCTATCAAATTCCGAAAAGCTGGGCGATTTTTGCTGCCGGCAACCGCCAGGGCGATCGCGGCGTCACCTATACCATGCCGGCGCCGCTGGCCAACCGCTTTTCCCATTTCGAGGTCGAGGCCAATCTCGACGACTGGGTCGCCTGGGCCTACGCCAATAACATCGACGAGCGCCTGATCGGGTTTCTGCGCTTCCGTCCCGAACTGCTGTTCGACTTCAACCCGGCGCACAACCCGGTTGCTTTCCCCAGTCCGCGTTCGTGGGAATTTGCCCACCGCGCGCTGCAGAAGTTCGGCGATCATCCAGAATTACTGCTGCCGACCCTGCAGGCCTGCGTCGGCCCGGCAGCCGGCCTTGAACTCAACGCCTTCATCGAGAACCTCGACCGGATGCCGGATCTGGACGCTATCCTGCGCGGCGAGGAAGTCGCCGTACCGCGCGAAGTGGACCTCCAGTATGCCGTCGCCTCGGCCCTGGTAGGACGGGCGATCCGCGCCAAAGGTAACGCCGATGCCCGCGATATTTACGGCCACATCCTCGACTACGCCAGCCGTTTCCCGCTCAAGGAAATGGGCATCATGCTGGTGTCCGACATGCACCGTGCCGTCGGCCAGAACCTGTTCGCCGTACCCCAGTTCTCCAAGTGGGCGAATGCCGTCTCTGACCTGATGCTATACGAGATGTAAGGTCACCGTCATGTCAGGGGGAGATCTCGAAACCAAGCTGGCTGCCGCTCGCACCCGGCTGATTCTGGACAAGCCATTTATCGGCGCCCTCGCCCTGCGCCTGCCTATGATCGCCGCCAACCCGAAATGGTGCCGCACCACCGCCACCGATGCCCGCAACTTCTATTACAACCCGGAATACATCGCGGCGCTGAGCCTCGACGAGACCCAGTTCGTGCTGGCGCACGAAGCGCTGCACTGCGCACTGTCCCATTTCGCGCGACGCCAGCATCGCGTCAAGCAACGCTGGGATATCGCCTGCGACTTCGCCATCAATCCCCTGCTAGTTAAGGATGGCCTCAAGGCACCGCCCGGCGCCCTGGTCCTGGATCTTTTCGAAGGCATGACCGCCGAGGAGATCTACCCCTGCATCGATGAGAACAACACCGATGAGCCGATGGATCAGCACATCTATGACGGCGAGGACATTGACCCGACCAGCAACGGCCAGCAAAAGGGAGACGAGCAGAGCGAAGGTGGCCAAAACCAGCAATCCGATCAGCAAAACCAGTCCGAAGCCGGCGGCAGTTCGCAAGGCCAGCAGAAGGATGATCAGTCTGGTGGCGCACCCCAACCCAAGCCGCTGACTGCGGCAGAACGCGAAGAGCTGAGCGCACAGTGGCAGCAGCGCCTCGCCGGCGCTGCCCAGCAGGCGCAGCAGGCCGGCAAACTGGGCGGGCTGCTGGCGCGCATGGTGGGCGAGCTGCTACAGCCGAAACTACCCTGGCGCACGCTGCTGGCCCGCTGCATGACCCAGGTCGCCCGGGACGATTACAGCTATATGCGCCCTTCGCGCCGCGAGGGACAGATGATCCTGCCCTCCCTGAGGAGCTCCCAGGCGGATATCGTGGTCGCGCTCGACACCAGCGGTTCGGTCAACAGCGAGGAGCTGAACGAGTTTCTGGCCGAGATCGACGCCCTCAAAGGCCAGCTGCGCGCCCGGATCACCCTGCATGCCTGCGACACCGCTCTGGCCGAAGGGGGGCCGTGGGTCTTCGAACCCTGGGAGGAGTTCAAGCTGCCCAGGGAATTCCAGGGTGGGGGCGGCACGGATTTCAGGCCGGTGTTCGAATGGGTCGAGCGCCAAGGCAGAACACCAGATCTGTTGCTTTACTTCACCGATGCCGAGGGTGACTTCCCCCCATCAGAACCTCATTACCCCGTAATCTGGCTGGTCAAAGGCAAGGCGCCGGTGCCATGGGGGCAGCGCATTCAGTTGAATTGAAAAGATTAACCGCAAAGGACGCAAAGGTTCGCAAAGGAAAAGCCTCTTTTGCCTTCCTTTGCGAACCTTTGCGTCCCTCGCGGTGAAAAGGTTTTATCCATGTCAGAACTCACTCCCGAAGACGCCCTGCGTCTCAATGTCCTCCTCGCCGGAGAAATCCAGGCGATCCGCATCGATGAAGCCAACCTGACGGTGCTCGGCCTGTCCCCGCGCGGCGAGGCGGCGGTCAAGCTGCATCCGGTCGGGCGCAACGACCAGTACCTGCGCCGGGTGCGCGAACTGCTGGCGGGCCACGCCATCGGCTCGCCCGGTGGCTATCCGGTCTATATCCAGCGCTGGACGCGGATGGGGCAGGCGCGCGACAAGGGACTGGATCGCCTGCTGCTGCTCGGTGAACCCGAGGCGGTGGTGTCGGTCGCCTATTCCAACGGCCTCACCGACGAACTGGCGCGCCGCGTCTGGTGGGCCATGCCGACCGCCGACAACGCCCGGCGCATGCTGGAGAGGGAGTGCGTCGTACAAGGGCAAATGGGGAAAATTCTGGCCGATTACCTGATCGAACATCTGCCCTTCGAAAACGAACCCCATGTCATCATCGACACCGTGCGGATCGTGCTCCAGCCGGGGTTGATCGATGAGACAGCCCGGCAGCGCCTGTGGAAGAAGGGGACCTACGACAATGCCTACTACATCGGCTTTCTCGAGCGCATGCCGGACGACCTGCCGGAACAGCATACTCCACGCGCCGATTGGGAGGCCCAGCGGACAAAACTGACGCCGCTGATCGCACGGGGCAATATTTACGCCCGCCAGCTGGAACGGCTGCTATCCGGGCCGGGACTCACATTTCTTCAGACCAGCGAGGAAGTCATGCGCCGCCCGGAAAACCAGGACGTAGTCGTTGCCCTGTTGAACGCGGTGGCAGCCTATTTTTCTGCAGTGAGGACGTGGATCGGCGCCTGTGGATGCTCAGTCGAATCGGCCCTTGCCCGTGCCGAAGCACTCTGCGCCGGCAACGAACAGCCGGTGGAAATACGGGAACTGCTCAACGCAGTGCCGGAGCTGGCGGGAGAAATACGGGCGATGATCGCACTGGCCGGCATGGGCGCGGAGGTGGCGACACCGGTGCTGGCGCATACCACTGCCTCCGGCACCTTGATGCGCAAAAAACTGGAGCCGGTGATCATTCCTGTCCTGCATCTGTTTGCCGCACTCAGGGGCCAGCCATTCACAGCCACCACCCCGAGACGGCGGCGCTAATTCAGGGAATAAACCTATAATCCGCAGATAGCGCAGATTCACACAGATAAAACCCCGCTGAATCAGATGGTTGCTGGTCAATCGCACATAACCGTCAGGGTGAGTCAAACAATGAAGTCAGCGCATTGAAATATCTGTGTAAATCTGTGTTCATCTGTGGATTACTGATTTTTCAAGGTTAAATCACTTCCTGACGGCGCTGCGCTCAGGCATGGAAAGCCGGGACATATAGTCCACCACCGCTTCCATGTCCGCATCGGTGTAATTCTGCACCACCTTCACCATCTTGGGGTTGGCGTTGCCGCGCTTGCCGTCGCGGATATTCACGATCTGGCGCAGCATGTACTTGTAATGCTGCCCCGCCAGAACCGGGTAAAACTTCTTCTCGTTGCCCTCGCCGTTTTCGCCGTGGCAGACTTGGCAGTCGTTCTTGTATAGCTCTTTGCCGCGCGCCAGGCTGGCGCCCGGACCCTTGCCGTTGTCGTGTGGGATTTTCATGTTCTGCAGATAAATGGCGACATCCGCGATTTCCTGCAGGTCGATGATATGCTTGCCGGCGAACGGGAACATCTTCGGGTTTTCCCTGCGGCCATCGCGCACGTCGGCCATCTGCTTGATCAGCACGGTGGCATGCTGGCCCGCCAACTGCGGATAGGTGCCGTCCGGCAGCCCGGCGCCGTTCGGCTTGTGGCAGCCCTGGCAAACGCGGTAGGCATTGCGGCCGCGTTCGGCATCGCCCCTCAATTTGAGAATTTCGGCCTTTTCGCCGGCCGGTTCGTTCCAGACATAGTCCTTGGAT
>JAIOJM010000024.1 GCA_019911785.1 Sulfuricella sp.
TAGTACCACAGTCCAATATTACATTCCTCTAAAAGTAACTATATTTAACTTAGAAATTATTTATTAGTAGGTGGCATACCAGACCCCGGTCGGTTCGCCGCTATCATTTCTTTGAGGAGATAAATCATGGCAACGCAAAATCCCACCGTTTCGACTTCCGTCCTTACCGGTAAAGTAGCCGCTATCGGAACAGTAAAGATGGTGATCGGCACCGTTTCTGCGACTTCTTCCGATGGTGTCGTGCGGGTATTGCAGGTTGGCGACAAGGTAAATGCCAATGACGTGATCCAAACCGGGGATCTCTCTTCCATAGATATCGAGTTCGTGAACGGCACGCACATGGATCTGGGGCGAAATGCCCAGACGGTGCTGGACACGGACGTATTCAACCCGGCGGCTGCCCAGGCGGCAGTTGCGGATGCAGCTGCCATCCAGGCGCTCATCGCCGCCGGCGCCGACCCGACCGCGATCGCCGCTGCGACGGCTGCGGGCGCGGGTGAGGCTTCGGAAGGCGGGCACAGCTTTGTCCAGGTCGACCCGAACTATTCACCCGGCAACGTGACTTCCGGATTTGAAACCGATGTGGTGACCCGAACCTTCCTGGCCGCGGAAGGCCAGGTGCTGGGACCCATTACGCCCACGGTTTCCGTTGCAGGAGTGGATGTGGGTCTGGGTGGCGGCGCCAACTTTGAGGGCCAACAAGTGACATTCCAGGTGTCGCTCAGCAGCCCGGTTAGCGCTGATACGGTAGTCCTGGTCAATGTGTTTACCGGTCCCGGAAACACAGCCACCGAGGATGCTGATTACACGCCGCTCCTCAGCAAAACGGTGATCATTCCTGCTGGCAGCACCAGCGCCACGTTTCCCGTTGATACCTTCGTCGATGAAGTATTTGAAGGAAATGAGACCTTTTCCGCCCAGATCGTGAGCGCGACCAGCACCGGCTCCACCATCAATGTTGACGCCACTGCGGCCACCGGCACGATCATCGACATCGACGCTCCTCCGGCCTTCAGCATCAACGACGTCACGGTGACCGAGGGCACCGACCCGACCATCACCTTCACCGTCACCAAGGCGGGCGCCACCGACGTGGCCGCCACCGTCGATTACGCGGTCAACCCCAACACGGCCACCACGCCCGCCGACTACTCCGGCGTGCTGACCGGCACGCTGAGCTTCGCGCCGGGCGAGACCAGCAAGACCATTACCCTCAACGTCACGGATGACTCGATCTACGAGTTGCAGGAGAACTTCAACGTGGCGCTCTCCGGCGCGACCAATGCGACCATCGCCGACGGCGCCGGCGTGGGTACGATCAACGACAACGACACTGCGCCGGCCTTCAGCATCGACAATTGGACAGTGACTGAGGGTGTTGATTCCACCATTACTTTTACCATCACCAAGTCCGGGGACACGTCCCTTTCTTCCACCGTACAGTACGACGTCTACCCTGGCAGTGCTACCACTCCGTCCGATTACACGACCCCCGGCCCGTTGTCCGGTACTCTGACCTTTGCACCCGGTGACACCACCCAGACGGTAACTCTGACCATCGTCAACGACACGGTGATGGAGCCAACGGAAACCTTTACGGTGGTGCTGTCCACCCCGGTCAATGCCAGCATCGCCAGTGGGACAGGGATCGGCACGATTCTGGACGATGATCTTCCGGCACCGAATTACCTTAACGGGGCACTGATCACTAATTCGAATCAAACGGTCCAGCAGAGCATCCTGACCTTTGTGCAGGTGAATGATCTGACCCACGCCTATGCGAAGTGGATCTCTTTTGACGGCCAGGGCCAGGAAGGAAATTTGAACCAGGATGTCGGCTTTAACATCGATCCCAACCAGAATTACGCTGTTTCGCTCGAGGCAGTACAAGGAGGAACCAAGACCTTGGTAACGGAATTCAATCTGGAGGGCGTGACCATTGATCCACACGGTGGAACTTTCCCCATCCAGGTTGATGGCGAGGCCACTGGCCCGGGAGGTAGCGACATTCCCACGGCCTTCACGGCCGTCATCAAGCCGGACGATCCCACCACGGCAGGCAACGACGGATTGCTGGTTCAATCCCAGACCGAGTCTCTGGACGGAGATGCCTCGCCCAACACGCTCGACGATCCTTCGGCGACCGAGGTGAATTTCCTGGCAGGCGATGCCGGCAACGATACTCTGAACGGCGGGTCGGGAATGGATATCCTGAACGGCGGCGCCGGCGCCGACACGTTGAATGGCGGTGGAGGAAACGACATCCTGGTCTACGATCCGACCGATACGCTTATCAGCGGGGGTGGGGGATTCGATCTGCTGCGCGTGGACGGCTTGCCCAATGGGGGTGCGGTAATTGACCTCAGGAACGTGAGTTCCCTCCAAGGCGGATCGTCGAGTGGCACTTCAGGTGATATTGAGGGCATCCTGATTACCGATGATGCCAATTCGGATCCTAACGCCGGAACCATCGTCAGTCTGACAGCCCAGGATGTCCTTGACTACAGCAGCAATAATACCCTGTACGTCCTTGGCAACCCCGGCGACACGCTCAATATCGGCTTCTCCGGAGCCAACCCGGACGGGTGGACGACTACCGGCGTGCCAGACCTCCAGGGATTCATCACCTACACTGCAACAATTAATGGCGCAACACTGTTGGTCGAGGATACGAATCAGGTCCTTGTCATCTAGGTATCAGGCCAGGCGCATAGTCGCCTGGCCTGACGGTTTGGCCAATAACTTGGGCCAAGGAGCGGGTTATCATGACAAACGAAAATTCGGTTTCAAGCAAGTTCCCCGCCGATTTGGTTCGTGAGGGGGATGCTGCATTGATACCGGTTACTGGCAAGGAAATCCTGAGTGGCGCGGAGGATGTGACCTTTGGCACCGCTCCCGAGTCTGCGCTTGCGCCCGCTCTTGATACGGGGCATGGCGCAGAGGCTTTGACCGTGGCCGATCTGCTCATCGATTCCGGGTCAAACATTGATAATCTGGGGGCGTTCCTCAAGTTCGATACTACCAGTAGCCCCGGCAATACCATCGTCAGTGTTGGTTTGGATGGTGGGGGTGGAAGTACCCCCATTCCGCTGGTGACGGTGCATGGAGAGATGACCCTTGCACAGTTGCTAAACGACGGCCAGACTGACTACACGCCGTAATCGGTTGCGTTACGAACCGCTTATCTGGCGGTAATTTTCGCTGGACAGCAAGAAGATGTTTCGGGGAAGCTTAAGCTTCCCCGTTTGTCGTTTTTGCGAGCAATAAATTTTTCGTGGTGTGTTTCATTATGAGATAAAGTATTACAAGATAAAGTGTTACGCTTGATCCTTGAGGTAACCTGTGATACGGTAGTTAAAAGAATATGCTATAAATTTAATTCAAGGGCAATCGAGGGCGGCAGGGACGTCGCGTCGATCAAGCATCAATAATCAAAAAGAAGGAGTACCTGATGAAAAACCGCAAGATTCTCGCTGCGCTCGCCATTCCTTGTCTGGGTTTGGCCCTCAGTGCGCCGCTCAAGGCCCAGCCACTCAAGGATGCTGTCGAGCAGACTTTGAAAACGAGTCCTGATGTTCTGTCCACCGCCCATCGGCGCCTTTCGATCGATCAGGAGATCAAGCAGGCTAGAGGGGGATATTTCCCCAAGATTGATTTGAATTTGGGTTACGGGCGTGAAAGGTCGGATAATCCGACGACGCGCGCGGCCGGCTTGGGCACGGTTTCGCTGGATCGGCGCGAGGCGGGCATTACCCTGAATCAGATGCTGTTTGATGGTTTCTTTGTCAAGAGCGAGGTGGAGAGGCATACGGCCCGCGCTGATTCTGCGGCATTCGGTGTATTGGGCGCTTCGGAAAATACGGCGCTGAAGGTGGTGGATGCCTATCTGGAAGTGTTGCGCCGGCAGGAACTGGTCAAGCTGACCAAGGATAACCAGGCCGTGCACCAGCGTACCTTTGACCAGATCAAGCTGCGCTCCGAGTCTGGTGTCGGCCGCAAGGCGGATATGGACCAGATCCTGGCGCGTCTGGCGCTGGCTCAGGCCAATGTGATGGCGGCGGAATCCAATGCGCGTGAAGCCGAAATCACCTTCCAGCGCGTCGTGGGCAAAATGCCGCAGGCCCTGACCAAGCCGGGCGCGCCGGATCAGGCCATGCCCAAGGATCTGAAGAGTGCGATCGGGGTCGCAATGGCCAACCACCCGATCCTGAAATCCGCCATGGCGGATGTCGAGGCGGCTCAGGCCCAGCATCGCACTGCCCGGTCGCTGCATTCGCCAAGGCTGGATCTTGAGCTGGGATATAACGACAACAACAACATCAGTGGGCTCAGGGGCGATAACGAAAGCGCGATCGCAATGCTGCGGGTGCGTTACAACCTGTTCCGCGGCGGTTCGGACGAGGCGCGGGTCGGCCAAACCGCCTCCGCGATCAATGAAGCCACC
>JAIOJM010000264.1 GCA_019911785.1 Sulfuricella sp.
CACCTTGTTGTCCATGGTGCCGCCATACAGCGGATGGGGATGGGCGACCAGGGCGATGCCGCGGCATTCGCCGCTGGGCATGGCGGCAGCCGCTTCCAGTCTGCCGGCCGGTCCGTCGATGAAAAAGTGCTGCGAGGTCACGGATGGAAGATGGGTAAGTTGCCGGAATGCGGCCAATTATACGGGGTGGTGAGTTGCTTAGCGAGCGGGGCGGGAAGCTGAATGTGATAGCATTACTGATCGCCTTGGCGAGAGTGCGATTTATATTGAAAGGAGTGGATAAAATGAAATCCTTGAACAAAGTATGGGCAAGTTTGTTAATCGTCATGCTGTCCGTCGCCGCATCGGCTTCCACGGCCTATGCACAGCAGGTGCTCGGCCAAAACGACCAGATCATTCACGATGCCGCGAGGATCGGCAGCGGCGCGGAGGTAGCCAGAATCATCAAGGAAAATCCGGCCATGCGGGACGCGCGTACCGGCCTCGGCAGCACGCCGCTGCACCTGGCGGCGACCAATCCCGACGTCTCTGCCGTGAAAGCGCTGCTGGCGGCCGGCGCCGACGTCAACGCCAAGGACATGGATGGCAACACCCCGCTGCACATGGCGGCTTACACCAACCGGATCGAGGCAACGAAAGTTCTGCTCGAGGCGGGTGCGGACGTCAACATCGTCTCGTCAGGGGGGCGCACGCCGATGGCGATGGCCCGAAAAAGCCGGGCCGACGAAATTGCCGGGCTGATTTCCTTGTGGATATTGAAAGGCTGCAAATCAGGCGGGAAGTGCGAACAGGCGAGCACCTACGATCTCAAGAGACTGGTGGACTGAAGAAGTGTAAAAAATTGCGATTCACCGCAGAGGACGCGGAGGACGCGGAGGAATTCAAATGCTTGACGTAAAAAACGCATTCACCTAATGGCTGACTCGGCAAAATTTGGCAATGCCTTGTTTTTCCTCTGCGTCCTCCGCGTCCTCTGCGGTTCAATAGTTTTTTCCAGGATAAAGAGAAATGCCCTTTAGCCGCCGCACTTTTCTTGCCGCTTCCGCCGCTCTGTGCGCGGCGCCCTTCATCGGCCGGGCGGCCGAGCTGCTGCCGCCCGGCAAAGGCCGGCGGGTGGTCATCGTCGGCGGCGGCTGGGGCGGGCTGAGTGCTGCCCGCCACCTGCGCGACCTGGCGCCCGACCTGGAAGTCGTCCTGCTGGAAAAGAACCCGGCGTTCTGGTCCTGCCCGCTGAGCAACAAGTGGCTGGTGAACCTCGTGGACACCCGATTCCTCGTCCATGATTACGCCACCGCCGCCAGCGCCTACGGCTACACTTTCATCCAGACCGAAGTATCGGCCATTGACCGGGACAAGCGCCGGGTCGTCACCGCGCAGGGCACGCTGGAATACGACTGGCTGATCCTCGCCGTGGGCATACGCTACGACTATGAAGCCTGGTACGGCAACGACCGCCGCGCCATCGACCACACCCTACTGCATTATCCCTGCGCCTACATCCCGGGCAAGGAGGCTGCGGTGCTCAAGGAGAAGCTGGAAAGCTTCAAGGGCGGCGATCTCGTCATGACCATTCCGCCCATGCCTTACCGTTGTCCGCCGTCGCCCTACGAGAGGGCGTGCATGATCGGCTGGTTGCTCAAGTCCCGCAAGATCAAGGGCAAGCTCATCGTCCTCGATCCCAATCCCAGCTTTCTGGGCTTCAGCCGGATTTTCGCCGAACAGTACCCGGATCAAATCGTCTATCTGCCCGATGCCAGGGTGAAATCCGTCGATCCTTTCAACAAGACCATTGCCACCGACTTCGACGACATCCGCTTCGACGACGCCATCCTCATGGCACCGCAGCAGGCCGGCGATCTGGTGTGGAAAGCCGGCCTCATCGCCAGGGACGGCGAAGGCAAGCCGACTGGCTGGGCTGACCAGGATCCGGTGCACCTGCATGCCAGGGAGGACGAGCGGGTGTTCTTGATCGGCGACCTGATGGATAAGGTATCGCCGCTGTTCGGCCATTATCCGAAGAGCGGCCACATGGCCAACCGCCTGGGCCGCATCGCTGCCCGCGAAATCGCCGCCCGCGCCAGGGGGGTAGCGCCGGAAAAGCTGCTCCCGGAAAGCGTCTGTTACGTGTTTTCCAGCATCGATCCGCTGGAAGCGATCCGCATTGATTCCCGCTACAAATTTCGCGGCGACGGGCTCATCGCGCAGACTGTCAAGCAAGCCCGTGACCCGAACCCGATGGGCGAGGATGTCCAGTGGGCGAAGTCGATGTTCGAGGAATTCCTGGCGTTCAAAGCCTAAATCCGGGGCGGCCAAATTTTTACGAGCACATCGCGCCGCTGGCGGGGATAATTGCGCATGATCGATATTTCCCTGCCCTCCTCCCCGCCTGCAGCAAGCGTTGCCGGCCACTCTTTCAACGAACTGCCGCTGCCGCCCGGCGTACAGGCGACATTGCAGCAGCTCGAATACCTGACCATGACACCCATCCAGGCGGCCAGCCTGCCGATTGCGCTCGCCGGGCACGACCTGATCGCGCAAGCGAAGACCGGCAGCGGCAAGACGGCTGCGTTCGCGCTGGCCCTGCTCACCAGGCTGAACCCGCGCCGCTTTGCGGTGCAAGCCATGGTGCTGTGCCCGACGCGCGAGCTTGCCGATCAGGTCACGCAGGAGATCCGCCGCCTGGCGCGATTCGCAGACAACATCAAGATCGTTGCCCTGTGCGGCGGCACGCCCATGCGCCCGCAGATAAACAGCCTGGAGCACGGCGCGCACATCGTCGTCGGCACGCCGGGCCGCATCATCGATCACCTCGGGCGCGGCAGCCTGAATCTGGATGCGCTCAACACCCTGGTGCTCGACGAAGCCGATCGCATGCTGGACATGGGCTTTTACGACGACATCGCCTACGTGGCGACGCGCTGCCCGGTAGAGCGCCAGACCCTGCTGTTCTCGGCGACCTATCCCGATGGCATCGCACGGCTGGCGCGCCAGTTCTTGCGCAAGCCGCAGGAAGTGAAGCTGCTGGAACAGCATGAGGACAGCAAGATACGCCAGCGCTTCTACGAGGTGAAACCCGAGGAGCGTTTGCAGGCCGTCGGCCTCCTGCTCAAGCACTACCGCCCGGTCAGCACGCTGGCCTTCTGCAACACCAGGCAGCAATGCCGCGACTTGCTGGAAGTGCTGCATGCACAGGGCAT
>JAIOJM010000265.1 GCA_019911785.1 Sulfuricella sp.
GTCCCACGCACCGGAAAGCTGAGCCTCCCCCACTCCCGCCAGCCGCAGGCTGCCCTGGCTGACGCGCAACAGGCCCGCTTCCAGGCTGCCCTGCCCGGCAAACCGGTGCCCGCCCTCGGCAAAATAAAGCGGCTGCCAGAAGGCCTCGCCGGACTTCCAGTCCACCTCGCCGCGCCATAGCCAGCCGCTTTTCCGGCGCGACGCCTCGCCTCGCACCCCGCCGGCGATTTTCTCGCCGGCATGCAGTCCGCTGGCATCGGTAAAAGCGAGGTCCTTCATCACCGCATCGGCAATGATGTTTCCCACCCCCGTGCTGCCGCCGTCCAGGCTGATGCTGCCGCTCCACGTTCCGGCAGTGGGCCGAATGCCGCCCTGCGGCAGGAATCCGGCCAGCCGCGCGACCTGCCCGTTGCGGGCATCAATCCGGACACTCCAGCCGGGCTTGCCCCATTGTGCACCAAGCTGCCAGGTCTCGCCGCGAGGAAAATCCAGGGTCAGCGCCAGCGTTTTTGACTGCTGCCGATAAACGAAGCGCACCGGCAGCTTTTCGCCCAGATCCAGTTCGCCCCGGTCGCAGCGGATCACGCCACTATTCCATTGGGTCTTTGCGCAGGTCAGGCGCACCTTGCGCCAGGTCCGATCGCGCAGGGAAAGCTCCCCGATGCGCGCCTCGAAACGGGAAAAATCCGGCCCGTCCAGCGTGGCGCTGATCGCCTTGGCGTGAAAAGCGGGTGAAGAGACGTCGTCAACGCTCAGCGTGATTTGCCCGGCCTGGGCAACGGGGGAAAGCAACGCGAACAGGGTCAAGGCACGGACGCCTTCATCCTTAAAACAAAAACTAACCACGAATGACACGAATTTTCACGAATGAACTCGAATAGAAAAGACAAACATCGACTCATCAGACAAGTGAATCAGACCGGCCATGCTAATTCTCTGACTATTTGTGAACATTCGTGTTTCATTCGTGAAAATTCGTGGTTAATCGCTTTTTATTGGGTTCACGTAGGGCATCAGGCCGGGAACACGCCGGTGGACAGGTAGCGGTCGCCCCGGTCGCACACGATGGACACGATGACTGCGTTTTCGGTTTCCGCCGACACCCGGAGCGCGGCCGCCAATGCGCCGCCGGACGAGATGCCGGCGAAAATGCCTTCCTCCGCGGCCAGCCGGCGCGTGGTCTCCTCGGCTTCCTGCTGGCCGACTTCGATCAGCCGGTCCACCCGCTTGAAATCGCAGATTTTCGGCAGATAGGCCAGAGGCCACTTGCGGATGCCGGGAATCTGCGAGCCTTCGCTGGGCTGCACGCCGATGATCTGGATGTCCGGATTCTGTTCCTTGAGGTAACGCGAGCAGCCCATGATGGTGCCGGTGGTGCCCATGCTGCTGACGAAATGGGTGATCTTGCCCTGCGTGTCGCGCCAGATTTCCGGGGCGGTGCCCTCGTAATGGGCCTGCGGGTTGTCGGGGTTGGAGAACTGGTCGAGGATGATCCCCCGGCCTTCATCGCGCATCCGGCTGGCGGTGTCGATCGCCGCTTCCATGCTGCCTTCCTTGGGCGTCAGCACGATTTCCGCGCCGAAGGCGCGCATCACCTGGCGCCGTTCCACGCTCATGTGCTCCGGCATCACCAGCACCATCTTGTAGCCGCGCATCGCCGCCGCCATCGCCAGGGCGATGCCGGTATTGCCGCTGGTCGCCTCGATCAGGGTGTCGCCCGGTTTGATCTCGCCGCGCGCTTCGGCCCGCTGGATCATGAACAGCGCCGGCCGGTCCTTGACCGAACCGGCCGGGTTATTGCCTTCCAGCTTGACCAGCACGACGTTGCTGGTTTTGCCTGGCAATCGTTTCAGCTTCACCAGTGGCGTGTTGCCTACGAATTCCTCTATGCTTTTAAACATTCTCGTCTGTTCCTTACGTGCTTTGTGGAACGACCCGGTATACCTGGTCGCATTCGCCGATCACACCCGCCATGGTCACGCAATTCCTGCCGTTTTTCCTGGAATGCCCAACCGCCCGCCCAGCCCTGGCATACAGCTCCTGGCGGCTCTCCCCCGGCAACAGCATGGCTACGCCGAAGCTGGCGGTCAGCGGACGTGTCATGGGCAGGATGATCTGCCCTTCCAGATCCATGCGCAACCGCTCGGCCACGATCAGCGCGCCCATTTCATTGGTTTCCGGCAGCAGCATGGCAAACTCCAGTCCGCCATAGCGTGCCGCCAGGTCGGTGGTGCGCACCGAATGGGTGATCACCGTCGCCACATGGTGCAGCAGTTCATCTCCCACTTCGCGGCCATAGCTTTCATTGACCCCGCCGAAGTCATCCATCTCCATCAATATCAGCCCGAGCGGGCGCCGATAGCGTTCCCAGCGGCCGATTTCCTCGGCGATATGGTCATCCAGGCTCCTGCGGTTGGCCAAACCGGTCAGGGTGTCCTGGCGCTTGAGCGCCTCGACCTCCTCCAGCGCTTTTTGCAGCGCCTGATTGCGTCGCGCCAGAGTGCGTTCGGTGTCCTCCAGCTCCCTGCCCAGCCGCTCGATCACGCCATTCAGCTGCGGGTATGCCGAAACGCCCACCTCGGCCGCGAGCAGCCATCCTGATCCGGTACGGTAGATGCTGCCGGACAGAGCGACCCAGCCCTCCGACGAACCCTCAAGGACAATTGCCCCGCTGTATGCCTTGCCGTCCAGCCCGACTTCTGCCCGGCTGAGCGCCACCCTGTCCGGCTTGGTCAGGCGCACGCCGGACCCATCCGCCTTCGCTTCCGCGGTTACGGAAAGAAAGCCCTGATTGGAATCGACAACCCGGCCCTCCTCATCCAGCACCGCTATGGCTATGGCATGAAGCCCTATCGCCCAGGACGGAATAAGCATTTCTCCTGCATCAGACAAACGCGGCCCACTTTCTATTTATTGCTAATTTGTTCAATTTAAAGCATTTGCCAGAAACACTCAAACATACCCCTCAAATAGCAACAGCCCCGCAAGCGGGGCTGTTGTATTAATGCCTCGGCAGCTTTACTTCCTGTCAGCCGCTTTCTTGCTGTCATCTTTCTTGGCAGCCTTGTCGTCCGCCTTGGCCGGGGCCGCATCCTTCCTGGCTTCCGGTTTGGCCTTTCCTTCAGCCTTGGAGGGTGCGGCCCCCCCGTTCACCGTCAGGTCGGCGCGCAGCTTGTCCACCGTCTTTTTGCCGAAGCCCGGAACCTTTTCCAGATCATCCACCGACTTGAACGGGCCGTTCTTGGCGCGATAATCGACTATCGATTTAGCCTTGACCGGGCCGACGCCCTTCAGAGCTTCCAGCTCGACTTCATTGGCGCTATTCAGGTTGACCTGGCCGGCAAAAGCTGCGGTAGAGAAAGCGAAACAAGCGAGCAAAATGAGTAGCAGTTTTTTCATGAAAATCCCCTTGGGTTGATTAACAAAACAGACTTGCATCCCTGTTAACGCCATAGCGCTACGCGCGTTGACGCAAATGGCCCACATAGCGCTCCACGCCCTGCTCCACGGTCAGAAACGGCTCACCGTAGCCCGCCGCCCGCAGCGCGGAAATGTCTGCCTGGGTGAAGCTCTGGTACTTGCCCTTGAGCGCCTCGGGAAAGGTCACGTATTCGACCAGCCCCTGCGCCTGCATTTCCTTCAGACCCAGCGGCGCCTCGCCCTTGGCCTTGCGGCAGGCATTCACCGCCGCCACCGCCACATCGTTGAAGGTCTGGCTGTTGCCGGTACCGAGGTTGAAAATGCCAGACTGCTCGGGGTGGTCGAGGAACCACATGTTGACCTTGACCACATCCTCCACCGACACGAAATCGCGCCGCTGCTCGCCATTGTCGTAGCCGTCGCAGCCTTCGAACAGCTTGACCTTGCCTTCGGCCTGGTACTGGTTGAAGAAATGGAAGGCCACCGAGGCCATGCGCCCCTTGTGCTGCTCGCGCGGGCCGTACACGTTGAAGTAGCGGAAACCGACGATCTGCGCGGTTTTGTGCTGCCACATGCGGCGCACGTACTGGTCGAAGAGGAACTTGGAATAGCCGTAGACGTTGAGCGGCCCCTCGTGCTCGCGCGACTCGCTGAACACCGTGCCGCCGCCGTAGACGCTGGCCGAGGAGGCGTACAGCAATGGCACTTCCTCGTTCTGGCAGAAATCCAGCAGCGACACGGTGTAGCGGTAGTTGTTCTCCATCATGTAGCGGCCGTCGGTCTCCATGGTGTCGGAGCAGGCCCCCTCGTGGAACGCGGCGGCGACATCGCCCTCGAACGCGCCGTCGAGCAGCAGGTCGAGGAAACTCTCCTTGTCCAGGTAATCGGCAATCTCGCAATCCACCAGGTTCTTGAACTTGTCGGCCTTTTTCATATTGTCCACCGCGATGATGTCGGTGATGCCGCGGTCGTTCAGTCCCTTGACGATATTGGCGCCGATGAAGCCGGCCGCGCCGGTAACGATGTAATACATGTTATGTCCTTAATATTGATTAACCACGAATTACACGAATTAACACGAATACTCACGAATAATTGGGAGTTGGTTGCTCTGGATCATTCGTGTTAATTCGTGCCCATTCGTGACATTCGTGGTAAAGATTTTATGCTTGTGCCATCAATTCTTCCCGGCTCACCACCGCCGTGCCCAGCTTGCCGACCACGATGCCGGCGGCGAGATTGGCGACGCGCACCGCCTCCGGCAGGCTGGCGCCGCCCGCCAGCATCACACCCAGGGTGGCGATCACGGTGTCGCCTGCGCCGGAAACATCGTAAACCTCACGCGCCAGGGCGTGTTCATGCACCGCGCCCGCTTCGCGGTAGAGCGTCATTCCCTCTTCGCTGCGGGTCACCAGCAGCGCCTGCAAATCGAGGTCGTGGCGCAGTTGCTGCGCTTTCCTAGCCAGTTCTTCCTCGGTTTTCCAGCTCCCCGCCACCTCGCGGAATTCGCCCCGGTTGGGCGTCAGCAGGGTGGCGCCGCGGTAGCGCGCGTAATCGTCGCCCTTGGGGTCGACCAGCACCGGTTTGTGCATGGCATTGGCCAGCTCGATCATCTGGCGGATGTGGGTCAACCCGCCCTTGCCGTAGTCGGACAGGATCACCACATCGGCGTCGGCCAGCATTTTCTCGAAATCCGCCAGCTTGCTGAGCAGCACCTCGTGGCTCGGCTGGGTCTCGAAATCGATGCGCAGCAACTGCTGCTGCCGCCCGATCACGCGCAGCTTGATGGTGGTGTCCAGACCCGCGTCGCGG
>JAIOJM010000266.1 GCA_019911785.1 Sulfuricella sp.
CTCCGGATCGGCTAATTTCCTGAGCCGCGCCACGGCGATTTTTGCCACGGTTTTCTTCTTGACCAGTCTGGGATTGACCTATTTTTCCAGCCACAAGAGCAAGCCGGTGGGCGTGATGGAGTCGCATAGCCTGGTACAGCCCGCTGTTCCGGCTGATGCTGCCAAGCAAGTAGTGCCAGTTGTGCCGGCCCCGGCTGATGCTGCTGGATCGAAGGCGGGAGAAATCCCTAAGTAATACCCCTGTTTTTGAATGCCGATGTGGTGAAATTGGTAGACACGCCGTCTTGAGGGGGCGGTGGCGAAAGCCGTAGCAGTTCGAGTCTGCTCATCGGCACCAGATTTTTTTATGGGGCGCTAAATATTTTTTAGTAAAATAGGCGCCCATTTTTTTGGGGGAGGCGTTTATAATAAGTTAGCTCGTAAGTTAATAAAAATATAACCGTATAATAATAATTGACTGAAATAGCTTTGGATGTTTGGCATCGCCAGACGCCAAGCTTACTCAGAGGAGCGCTGGCTGCATGCTGGAAAATTATTTTCCGATCTTGCTGTTTGTCATGGTTGGCCTCGCGGTTGGGGTTATGCCGATGGTGATGGGCGGCCTGCTCGCACCGCATCGTCCCGACGACAAAAAAAACTCCCCCTACGAATGCGGCTTCGAGGCCTTCGAAGATGCGCGCATGAAGTTTGATGTGCGCTATTACCTGGTCGCCATTCTGTTCATCCTGTTCGACCTTGAAATCGCTTTCCTCTTCCCCTGGGCTGTCGTGCTGCAGGAAATCGGCCTGTTCGGTTTCTTCGCCATGATGATTTTCCTTGCCATCCTGGTGGTCGGCTTCGTTTACGAGTGGAAGAAAGGGGCCCTGGAATGGGAGTAACGGTATGAGCAGGAAGCAGGGGCCCCGCAAACCCTCACCCCCACCCCTCTCCCAGAGGGAGAGGGGAACCATTGCCCTCTCCCCCTGCGGGGGAGAGTTGGAGAGAGGGCTGGCGGGGATGCGACCGGCCGCGATTGCCGTTGAATGCCTGAATTGGCACGGTGTCCGCCACGGTAGCCGGATGGTAATGGAGGTGCCGTATGGGCATTGAGGGAGTCCTTGAGAAGGGGTTTGTCACCACTTCGCTCGATACGGTATTCAACTGGGCCAGTACCGGTTCGATGTGGCCGATGACTTTCGGCCTCGCCTGCTGTGCCGTGGAGATGATGCAGGCTGGCGCTTCGCGCTACGACCTAGACCGCTTCGGCATCGTGTTTCGCCCCAGTCCCCGCCAGTCCGACGTGATGATCGTGGCCGGCACCCTGACCAACAAGATGGCGCCCGCATTGCGCAAGGTTTACGACCAGATGGCCGAACCGCGCTGGGTGTTGTCGATGGGTTCCTGCGCCAACGGCGGCGGCTATTACCATTATTCCTACTCGGTGGTGCGCGGCTGCGACCGTATCGTGCCGGTGGACGTTTACGTGCCCGGTTGCCCGCCCACGGCGGAAGCCCTGCTCTATGGCCTGATCCAGTTGCAGAAAAAGATCAGGCGCACCCATACCATTGCCCGCTAAACGCCGATGAAACTGGATACCCTCAAGCAAAATCTGCAGGCCGTGCTGGCCGACAAGGTGGTCGGGTTTGCCGAGCATGCCGGCCAGCTGGCGATAGAAATCAGGCCGGAACACTGGCTGGAAGCGGCGCGCACCCTGCGCGACCATCCCGAGTTGCGTTTCGAGCAGCTGATCGACCTGTGCGGCGTGGATTACAGCGCCTATGGCGACGGCCGCTGGCAGGGCCGGCGTTTTTGCGTGGCGGTGCACCTGCTTTCGGTCAGCAACAACTGCCGGGTGCGTGTAAAGGTGTTCGCCGGCGACGATGATTTTCCGGTGGTGGATTCGGCAGCCGAAATCTGGCCGGGCGCCAACTGGTTCGAGCGCGAGGCCTTCGACCTGTATGGCGTTATTTTCACCGGGCACCCCGACCTGCGCCGCATCCTCAGCGATTACGGCTTCATCGGCCACCCCTTCCGCAAGGATTTCCCGCTTTCCGGCAACGTCGAGATGCGCTACGACCCGGAGCAGCGCCGCGTGATCTACCAGCCGGTGAGTATCGAGCCGCGCGAACTCACCCCCCGCATCGTGCGCGAGGAGAATTACGGTGGCTGACATTCGCAATTACACCCTTAACTTCGGCCCCCAGCACCCGGCCGCGCACGGCGTGCTGCGCATGGTGCTGGAACTGGACGGCGAGGTGGTGAAGCGCGCCGATCCGCACATCGGCCTGCTGCACCGCGCCACCGAGAAGCTCGCCGAACACAAGACTTTCCTCCAGGCGATGCCCTACATGGATCGCCTCGACTACGTGTCGATGATGTGCAACGAGCATGCCTACGTGATGGCGACCGAAAAGCTGCTCGGCATCCAGGTGCCGATCCGCGCCCAGTACATCCGCGTCATGTTCGACGAGATCACCCGCATCCTCAACCACCTGCTGTGGCTGGGCGCGCACGGTCTGGACATCGGCGCGATGACGATTTTCCTCTATACCTTCCGCGAGCGCGAAGACCTGATGGACGTCTACGAGGCGGCCTCCGGTGCGCGCCTGCACGCCGCCTACTATCGCCCGGGCGGGGTGTACCGCGACCTGCCCGACAGCATGCCGCTGTATGAAACGGCGAAGATGACGGTCCACAACGCGCAGCAGGTGGAGGGCATGAACGCCAACCGCCACGGCTCGATGCTGGATTTCATCGAAGATTTCACCCGCCGCTTCCCCGCTTGCGTCGACGAGTACGAAACCCTGCTCACCGACAACCGCATCTGGAAGCAGCGCACCGTCGGCATCGGCGTGGTGACGCCGGAACGCGCCCTGGCGCTGGGACTGACCGGCCCGATGCTGCGCGGATCGGGCCTGGCATGGGACTTGCGCAAGAAGCAGCCCTACGAAGTTTATGACCGGATGGATTTCGATATCCCGGTCGGCGTCAACGGCGACTGCTACGACCGCTATCTGGTGCGCATGGAAGAAATGCGCCAGTCCAACCGCATCATCAAGCAGTGCGTGGACTGGCTGCGCGTCAACCCCGGCCCGGTGATCACCGACAATCACAAGGTGGCGCCGCCTGCGCGTGAGGGTATGAAGCAGAACATGGAAGAGCTGATCCACCACTTCAAGCTCTTCACCGAAGGCATGCACGTGCCCGAGGGCGAGTGCTATGCGGCAGTGGAGCACCCCAAGGGCGAATTCGGCATCTACATGGTTTCCGACGGCGCCAACAAGCCCTACCGCCTCAAGATCCGCGCCCCGGGCTTCGCCCACATGTCGGCGATGGATGAAATGGCGCGCGGCCACATGATTGCCGACGTGGTGGCGCTGATGGGGACTTTTGATATTGTATTTGGTGAAATTGACAGATAGGGCTGTTTTCCACGGATTAACACAGATGTACACAGATAAAATCTTGATGGTTCATCCGTGAAAATCCGTGTCAATCCGTGGCTAAAAATAAATTATGCTTTCAACTGAATCACTCAAGAAGATAGATCGCGAGATCGCCAAGTACCCGCCCGAGCACAAGCAGTCGGCGGTGATGTCGGCGCTGCGGATCGCCCAGGACGAGAAGGGCTGGCTTGCGCCGGAAACCATCGAATTCGTCGCCGGCTACCTGGGCATGCCGCCGATCGCGGCGCAGGAGGTGGCGACCTTCTACAACATGTACAACCTGCAACCGGTCGGCAAGTACAAGATCACGGTCTGCACCAACCTGCCCTGCACCCTGATGGGCGCGGAATCGGCGGTCGAGCACCTGCAGCGGAAACTTGGCATCGGCTTCGGCGAAACCACGCCGGACGGCAGGTTCACCCTCAAGGAAGGCGAGTGCATGGGCGCCTGCGGCGACGGCCCGGTGGCCCTCGTCAACAACGTGCGGATGTGCGCCAGGCTGACGCCCGAAGAAGCCGACCGCATTCTGGCGGGGCTGGAGTAGCCATGAGCGATAAAGTCATATTCCACTCCATCCACCTGCCGGAATCCTGGAAGCTGGCAAACTATCTGGCCGTCGGCGGCTACGATGCGCTGAAGAAGGTGCTGGCCGAGAAAATGACGCCCGAGGCGATCATCGAGCAGGTCAAGCTGTCCTCCCTGCGCGGCCGTGGTGGCGCGGGCTTCCCCACCGGCCTGAAGTGGAGCTTCATGCCGAAGAACTACCCCGGCGACAAGTACCTGGTGTGCAACACCGACGAGGGCGAGCCGGGCACCTTCAAGGACCGCGATATCCTGCGCCTCAACCCGCACCAGCTGATCGAGGGCATGATCATCGGCGGCTACACGCTGGGCGCGAAGGCGGGCTACAACTACATCCACGGCGAGATCTGGGCGGAATACGAACGCTTCGAAGCGGCGCTGGAAGAGGCGCGCGCCGCCGGCCTGCTGGGCAAGAACATTCTCGGCTCCGGCTGGGATTTCGACATCCATGCCCACCACGGCTACGGCGCCTACGTCTGCGGCGAGGAAACCGCGCTGCTCGAATCGATCGAGGGCAAGAAGGGCCAGCCGCGCTTCAAGCCGCCGTTCCCGGCGAGCTTCGGCCTGTATGGCAAGCCGACCACGATCAACAACACCGAGACCCTGGCCTCGATTCCCTACATCATCAAGCATGGCGGCCAGAAATTCCTCGAACTCGGCAAGCCGAACAACGGTGGCACCAAGATCTTTTCCGTTTCCGGGCACGTCAATAATCCGGGCAACTTCGAGATCGGCATGGGCACGCCATTCAGCGAACTGCTCGCCATGGCGGGCGGAGTGAAGGATGGTCGCAAGCTCAAGGCGGTGATTCCGGGCGGTTCCTCGGTGCCGGTGCTGCCGGGCGAAATCATGATGGACCTGACCATGGACTATGACTCCATCGCCAAGGCCGGTTCCTACCTCGGCGCGGGCTCGGTGATCGTGATGGACGACACGGTGTGCATGGTGCGTGCGCTGGAGCGGCTGTCCTACTTCTATTTCGAGGAGTCCTGCGGCCAGTGCACGCCTTGCCGCGAGGGCACCGGCTGGCTGTACCGGGTGATCCACCGCATCGAGCATGGCCAGGGACGGCCGGAAGATCTCGACCTGCTCGAATCGGTCGCCGGCAACATCATGGGCCGCACCATCTGCGCGCTAGGCGATGCCGCGGCGATGCCGGTGCAGGGTATGCTCAAGCATTTTCGCAACGAATTCGAGTACCACATCCAGCACAAGAAGTGCATGGTTTAAGAATATGCTAAACATCGAAATAGACGGCAAACAGCTAACGGTCGAACCGGGCAGCACAATCATGGATGTGGCCGATGCGGCGGGTATCTATATTCCGCGCTTCTGTTACCACAAGAAGCTTTCCGTCGCCGCAAACTGCCGCATGTGCCTGGTTCAGGTCGAGAAGGCGCCGAAGCCGATGCCGGCCTGCGCCACGCCGGTGACCGAGGGCATGAAGGTGATGACGCGCTCCGAGACCGCGATCAAGGCGCAGAAGGCGGTGATGGAGTTCCTCCTGATCAACCATCCGCTCGATTGCCCGATCTGCGACCAGGGCGGCGAGTGCGAATTGCAGGATCTGGCGGTGGGCTACGGCGCGGGCGCCTCGCGCTACGCCGAAGAAAAGCGCGTGGTGTTCAACAAGAATATCGGCCCCCTGATTACCACCGACATGACGCGCTGCATCAACTGTACCCGCTGCGTGCGCTTCGGCCAGGAAATCGGCGGGATGATGGAGATGGGTCAAATCGGCCGCGGCGAGCACGCCGAAATCACCACTTTCATCGAGCGTTCGATCAATTCCGAACTGTCCGGCAATATCATCGACCTGTGCCCGGTCGGCGCGCTGACCAGCAAGCCGTTCCGCTACAGTGCGCGGGCCTGGGAGCTGACCACGCGCCCCTCCGTCAGTCCCCACGATGGCCTGGGCGCCAATCTCAGCGTGCAGACCAAGAACAACCGCGTGT
>JAIOJM010000267.1 GCA_019911785.1 Sulfuricella sp.
GCCTTCGAGCAGCGCCTGTTCCAGCTGATCGTCGCTGCAGCCGTTGCGTAGCAGGGTCCGCAGGTCCACCTTGTCGTCCTGGCCGAGACAGAGATAGAGCGTGTCGGTGACGGAGAGCCGCAGGTAGTCGATGCGGCGTCCGTGGCTGTCATATAGCATGGCATCTCCCACGGAACACGCCTTCCACTTCTTGCGCTGGTGAAATCAACGAAATCCGGGCAGATTGAACTCGGCTTTACCCGGCTTCCAGCCGCGTGTGCCGTCGCGGCAATCCGGGCACAGCTCAAGGTGGTCGGTCGGCAGCCCACTCTGGCGCAGGCGGTCAATGATGACCTTCAACTCACGCGCGGTCGCCACCGATTTGCCGCACGCCTTGCAGGCAACGAGATCGGGGGCGGTCTCGCGCTTGGTGAAATATCGCCGATCCGATTCTTTCTCGTCATTCCCGGTTGCGCAAAAGAAAATGCCCTGCTCGTCGCGCAAGGCGGTCTTAACTATCTGGATCAGCGCCGAGTACACGGCAGGAAGGGATCGCTCTTGCTCGGTCTCAATTACCCGGCCATGAAGGTCAGACAATGTGCGCCAGAGCAAGCCGCGAATAGCTTCCATGTCATCCAGAATATCCAGCGTTGCAGACTCCGCCACATCGGCCTTGTGAAAAAGCAACGCCAGGAATTCCAGGATGGTGGCGAGGTGATCCGGCGTATCGTGCATATCCGGGGATTGCTCCACGCCGTGGCGATAGAAGATTTCCGCGAGCATTTTGGTGTTGGCGCCGAGCAGGGTTCCATCCAGATAAAAACCGGCATTCAGCCTGGCAGGTATGGGCGGCACCAGGAACAGCGAACTGTAGGCTGGCAGCAGCGACTCCACGTCGGCTTGCGCCAGGACTGTGCGCAGTTCCTCGACATTATCCCCGATGTCCAGGCCGAGAGAATCGGCCAGATACGCCAGGTCGTCGGCCAGGTCGTCGCGCAGCGACCGGGAAAGAAACTCCCCGCGCGGCGGGAGGAGCGCCTGAGCCAGGCATTGCCAGAGCTCTGCGCGGGGAGAAAAACTGTTGTTCATCGCATCCATGATGTTTTATCCCATAATTTCCCGATTATCCGCGGGCGAGTTGTCCGGCGGCTTCCATGCTTACCTTCGGCGCATCGGAGAGATTGAACAGGCGTTCGCCGAGGGCGTACAGGGCCAGCGCGGCGCTGATTCCCACGGCCACCAACGCCCATTCAGTCAACGACGGCGTATAGGGCGTCACAGCATTCATCCAGGTACCCTTGAACATCGGCACGTTCTGCCCAGCGACGATGAACTGCAGGCGCTCGATAAACATGCCGAGCAACACCAGAAACGATGCCCTGACCTGCCACTTTGGGTCTACCTGCATGGATGGCGACAGCATCATCAGGAACGGCAGCGCCAGGCATACCCACACTTCGAGGTGGAACCAGGGTGTTTTCAGCAGCGCGACAAAGCCTTCCATGCCGTCTATGTTGCTCCACAGCCCCACCCAGATGCGAGTGAGGAGGAACATCAGAACGATGCCGATCAGGGTGGCGAAAACCTTGGGCAACTGGTCTCCTTGAGCCAGCAAACGTAGTGGCTCAGGCATATTTTTCGTATTGAAGCCGTAAGCCAGATGAACGCTGAACACGATGGCTGCTGCGCCGGAAAGGACCCCCGAGAGGATGTAGAACACCGAGGTGGCGGAACCGAACCACATCGGGCGCATCGCCATCGATCCGAACAGCAGCCCCAACATGCCACTCGCCAGTATGACAGCGATGAAGCCGGTGTTGCCGATGAAGTGGCTGAACGGGCTGTCCCAGTCCTCTTTCCACATCAGGTAGAACTTGACGATCAGTAGCACCAGGTCGATGGTGTAGAACACTCCCATCCAGAACATCGGGGAATGTATCTGCATGCCGAGCGGCACCGCCCACAGCATGCGGAAGGGATGGCCCAGCTCCAGCGCCAGCACCGAAAAACCTGCGATCAGGGTGACGATCGCCAGCCAGATACAGCGCTTGGCGACGGGGTAGAACTGCTTGAAGCCGAACACCGTCGACAGCGAGGCGATCAGGGTCAGTCCCGACGAGGTCAGTGCGAAGAAGACATAGGTTGCAATCGCGCTGCCCCAGTTCACGCCGTCGCTCGATGTATTGAACGAGGCGTGCCCTTCGGTGAAAAGCATGTAGAACACAAAAGCCAGGCTTGCCACCAGCGCCGCCACCGACAGTTTCCAGATGGTGGCGGTGACATGGCTTTCGCCGAACATTTTGAGCGCGCCAGCCACGGCCTCGCTCGGGGTTTTTGGATAAGTGAAGTTCATGATCGTCCTCCGTCAGACTTTCTTGTTGATCGCTCGACTGCTCGGCACTGCGCCGCCATCACCGGTGAGGTAATACACCTGCGGCTTGTTGCCCAACTGGTCGAGCAGACGCACGCCGCGTTTGTCGCCGATCATGCGCGAGACATTGCTTTCCGGGTTCGACAGGTCGCCGAAGAAGCGGGCTCCCGGCGCGCAGGTGACCACGCAGGCCGGCGTGAATTCGCGCAGCTTGGGATCTTGCGGATCGAGATCGGGCGTTCCCTTGGGTGCCTTGGAAATACGGTGGTAGCAGAAGGTGCACTTCGACACCACGTCGTGCGGCTGGATGCCGACGCCGTGCTTCCAGTCTTCCCTTGCGTCCGGCATTTTCCACGGCGGGTTCCACGAGTGGCCGTCTTTGCCTTCATGCACCTTGCGCATGTCCGGCGCCACCAGCGGTTTTTCGTCGGTGTAGAAACGCACGCCGTAGGGGCAGGCAACCATGCAGTATTTACAGCCGATGCAGCGGTCCCAGTCCACCAGTACGACACCATCCTCCGTCTTGTAGGTGGCGCCGGTCGGGCACACCGCCATGCAGGACGGATTCTCGCAATGCTGGCAAGGACGCGGAAACCACTTGAGCTGGGCGCTGGGATACGTGCCCTCGGTAAAAAAGATCACATCCTGCCAGTTTTCGCCCGGTAGCCGGTTGTTCTCCATGCCGCACGCCACGGTGCAGGCCTGGCAGCCGACGCATTTTTCCAGGTCTATAACCATTCCCCACTTAGCCATGATCAGGCCTCCTTAAAAGATTCAAACTTTCTCTACGAAGACCTTGGCGCTGTGGTAGCAGCACTGGCCGGAAATTGCA
>JAIOJM010000268.1 GCA_019911785.1 Sulfuricella sp.
GATCTGCCTCAGCGTGCGCCAGGCCTTCGGAGACGGGGGATTTCGTGAATTCCTTGCCGTTTTTCAGGGAACCGGACGGGCCATATTCCGTATAGACACGGCACAGGGCGGTGGAGCCGTCCTGTGCGATGGTGATACGGTAATCCTTGTTTGAACCGTTCATGGTGCATCGCATGTCGATGCGCCGGATGACGTTGCCAATAAAGGTCGGGCGGGCCATTTGTTTCTCCTTTGAACTGCTTTAATTATGAACAAGCGGCCCCACCAGGTTTGGAATTTCTAAGGCCAAATCGCCAAAAAACAGACAATGCGCGCCATCCGTAACGGACCAATTATTCGAGTCCGCCGGGCGCAAAAAAAGCCGTGCATGACGGCCAGAAAAGTAATTGCCAAGAAAAATGGCGCTGTGTGGTTTCTTAATTCGAGATTCGGGGGTCGATCAATTCGACATTATGCGGAGCCCATTCGCATTGCCGATCGTTCACGTAGGTTGACACCTTTATCCATTGGAAAGGAAACGCATCTTGAAACGCAATAACCCGCCCCAAACCATCCGGGCATATAGCTTCCTGACCAATAATCGGGTGCTCGAATTCGTGCGCCATGTTTACCCCTTTCATGCCGCGACCAGTCGCAGTCATCAACCTGAATACCGCCTGTTTATTAGGCATTATTCTATTTTTATCTGATTGCAATGGAGATATTTATCCATCGAGCAAAGGTATCCACAGGCTTGTCCACTGAAACCGTGGATAACCCGATCTGTGGCAGACCGCCGCACTGATAGAGACTCCCTTAATGACTCGCCACCGTATCTGGCTGGATTTTCTCCCAGTGCGTAATACGGGACTGATCCCGTATTGCCACCCGGCTTCCGCGCTGGATTTCCGTCCACCACTTGAACCAGATGCCGCCCTTATGGAACGCCTCGCCAAGATTCGTCATGACGACCTGGCCCTCCAGCGGCAACCGAAGGCTGATGGGTTCAAGGACGATCAGCCACGACGAAGCATCACTACCGGGATTACCGCGTACCCGGTAGCGCACGATGGTATCGGGATGCACTTTTTTCAGCGAAGTGGCCACGGTTCGCGCCATGCTTTCGCTCTCTGCGGATACAGCAACCAGCACTTTTTTGGTGGCCGCATCCAGCACTTCAACTGGAACAATGAAGTTTCCCACCGCTAAAGCCCCTGTGGTCTTGTAGCGAGGGTTTCCTGGGTCAACGACCAGAGCGCAGGGGTGTTGCCACCCAAACGGCTTACCTTAGTCTTGCCAGGCGGTGATTGCGTTGCCGCAACCGGTTCGGAGTCTTCCGCCCCTACCTTTTTCTTGGTAATTCCGCACCGCGTCTTCTCTTTCCGAACACATTTTCCAGCCAGCAATTGCCGGACACCGCGCATGGTAATCACCTTTGCCGCGTTGTGATCAGCATGGTCAGTATTCCCGCAGCTTAGGCAGACGAATTCGGCTTGTGATACCCGATTGTCCTGGTGAACGTGGCCGCATTCGGCACATTCCTGCGAAGAATAAAACGGTGGAACTTCGATAACCAGCTTGCCTTGACGGCGAGCTTTGTACTGCAAAAACACTTTCGTCTGTCCCCATGTCGAGGCCAGAATGTATTTGTTTAGACCGGACTTGGCGGCAGCACCATTCTTGATCCAGCGGCCTTGCTCATCCTGTTTTGGCTTGACCTTCTTGGTCATGTTCTTGACCTTGAGCGCTTCGAACACGAACAGTTTGTATCGCGGATCGCTGGCAAGCGTGTGACTGGTTTTGTGAGCCACATCCCGGCGCACGTCGGCACCATAGCACTGGTAATGTGCCACACGACGTTTGGCCTTGACCCAGCCTGACGAACCCTTGGTGCGGCGTGCCAGACGCCGTTGCCAGCGTTTCTTGTGCCGCTCTTGAGCAAGCAGGCGTTGTTTCTGGATCTTCGAGAAGTCGAATTGCTGCTTATCACTCCCGGCCAAGGGCAAAGCCACGCCTCGATCAAGACCGACTGTCATCTTGCACAGTTCGTCTTCGTTGAACTGCATCAGCCATGCCGCGGTATCCTTGTCGGTTGGCCCAGGGATGCTGTCGTCGTAGTTGAATGAGACGTGCCAGCGCCCGGCGTGAATACTGATATGCAGCGATGCCGGAGGCTGGTATTCCTTGTGCGCCTTGAATGCCAGAACCCCTACCGGGAATTTCTTGGTGCCAAGGTGAAGCTGGTGCTCGGTGATTTCGCCTGTTGCGGCATCCACAACGGGACTGAACTTGAACACTTCTGAAGTGAGCCACACCGACTGTTTGCCGATCTTCTTGTGAATAACAGGGCGACCGCCCAGCTTGGAGAAATACCGGCTATAGGCTTGTTTCCACAGCGCTGCGCCATTGCGCAGCAGGACACTCGGTACTTCGGACAGGTAGGGCGTGAGTTCGGTTTTGAACTGGCTGTATTGTTGGTCTATCGGCGCATACCGCCCGACGTGCTGTAAAGACTTCCGCGCAAAGCGACGAAAATACTGGTCTTCGCGCACCTTGGAATTGTAGATATTCCGCTGGCAGCCGATCCACTGCAACAGGGTTTGTTCCTGTGCAGGAGTGGGGTAACAACGAAAGCGATTGCCGATTTGCATGGAATTAGTTTACCAAAATGACTTTACTCAATTGCAATTTATAACCATCCGCTTGACCCATCTTGGCGCGTGGAACTCGCCTAAGAGGGGGGAATGCGCGGACAAGTGTTCATCATTCACTCCCCACTCGACTTCTACGCAGCCTTCCGGCTTTCTTGCTCAACCGCCGCCGGACGGATCAACCGCCAAGCCTCCGGGCTGACCGGGATGGACGATGCACGTCCACTTTCCAGATTGAAAAACACACCATTCCAACCGATATGTCCATTCCGCAAGGCTTCCGCAAGCCATGCGAAAATCCACGATGCCGCCATCGCGTTGGTTCCGATGCCTTGCCGCATGATGCTTTCCCGCGCAGAGCAGGAAGGCGTGTTGTCGTCATCCCCGGCGATAATCTCAGGGTAAAGCTCGGTCACAAGGGGCAGGCGCATGGGGTCATCGGCAATACGCTTGCCGTACTGACCCACGATCACTTGGGCCGACACAGCATCGTTGCCAGAGTCGATCCACCAGACCGTGTTATGGGCATCACGAACGAAGGCGTCTATTTCACGCCGCGCCGCCTTGCTGTCCACGCATCCGATGATGAAATCGGCCTCATAGCTGCGAATCGAGTCGCGGGTGAAGCGTTCCGGCCTGTCCTGCCAGGACAAGCCATGTGCCACGTTTATGCGATTCACCATCACCGATGCCTTGTTATGGCCAACATCAGGAAGGAAGAAGTTTTGCCGCAGGCAGTTATGTTCTGCCACGGTGTCATCGTCCCAAACCGAAACCTCCAGCCCGTGCGGGTGACCCAACTCAATGAGGCACTTTGACAGGGACGGCAGGCGCGGGAGCAACTGCGACCCGGTGCCGCCGCAGCCGATCACATGAATCTTGATCGGGCGGTGCAGAATGTCGTCTGGAAGGATATGCAGGTTAGCGGGTTCGGTCATGATTGGTTCTCCGTTCCGCCATCAGTAGCGGTAGGACTATGATCTAATATTGACCTCACAAATTCTGATAAATCTATCGAGAGTCCCATCATGGACAGCCGCATCGCAACGGAAGGCGTAGGCCGATCCAGATTGCCCACCACAAAGGCCAGCTTGGCATCGTCTGTGCGGTCGTCCTTATCGTCCGTGCCGCTGAAAAAGGCGGGGAAAGCGCCGTGTGAGTGGCAATCGACCACAGGGAGGCAAGAGGGCGTGGCATCAGGGCGGCGATACTGGATATGTTCGCATCCACGCGAGATGACATGAGGCTCAACGTAGCCAATGACACCTTGGTCGGGGTCGAAAGTGAGCCATGCCGCATGTTCGTCAGGGGCAAGCTCGGCGGCGCGTCCGATGAAACGGCGCAACCCGGCAGCAAGGGCGCGGCGGTGCAGATTGATCTTAAACAGCGCGGGAACTTGTCCATAAGGCATCTTGACGGCAACCTCCGACACTTTGGAGATTACGTGCAGCCAAGGTCGCAGCACCTCAACGTGCACTCCATCCTCTGCCATCAGAAAACGATGTCCATCGCTGTCCAACAGGGTCAAGCGTTCATAGCGTGGACAGCAGACCGTAGGGCAGACCGCCTGTAGAACACAGTCAAGCTGGTTCATCGGTCGGGCATCCTGTCGGCATCCAGTTTGTCTACCAGCAGGCCGAGTGTCATGCCCTTAATGGGGCGCAGGACACGCTCTGGAAACTTGCGGAACTTGCCGTCCAGCAGATCACGGGAAAATGCGTGGATTCCGCCTTTGTAGTTTACTGGTTTGGGGTGGTTGGGGTGGCTGAACGCGCTCTCCCAAAAGCCGCGCTCCCACCTCGCCACGGAATCCGCCATCGTGCTGTCGGGTAGCGGCATGGAACCCGTACAAACGGTTCCAGAATCCCATACGTTCATCAGCGGGGCATGGCAGAGCGGCGTGGATGCGTCAGGGCGATTTTCACCCTTGACCGCAAAAACCCACATTTTCTGGCCTTTGGCCGCGAAGATCAGTCCGGGGGTCAGACCCTCCCCGTTTCGCTGACCTACCGCGATATGCCGATCTTCCTCTGTAACTCGCGTGTTGAAGAAGTAGGTGCGCTTGCCGGGGCGTTGCCACCAGACAACGTGTTCAGGCCCAACGGACAAGATGGTGTCGGGCATAACACCGGAGCGGGTGCGATTCGACTCCAGAAGCCCGGCGGCGACCTGCCGCAAGCTGTCACGGTCTGCCGGACGACCAGCCCGGATGATCGGGGCAGCACCGGGAGCGCAATCAACCGGGTGGATGGTGGCATAGCGAAGCTGCTCGTAGCCGCCGCCAGAACCATACAACAGGATCGCGGTTTGCAGCGTCACGCTGCGGGCATCAAGGTCGTGTGTTACGAAGCTCATCATGAAGTTCCTTGGCTGCAATTAGCGCCTCGTCCAAGGCGCGGAGGACTTGTCCAGTATGACGAATGCGCGGGAGCGATTCTTGAATACCTGCCACATCGGGGCGGAACATGACACATCCGACCCACGGCGGATATTCGCCGCGCTCGTCCTCGTACCGATGATGGTCATCAATGATCTGATTGAACTGCCCATCTTCATCCCACTCGATCACCACAGGCGGCTCGTTGGGATAAGAAGCCTCCCCATATTCATTTTCTTCTTCGGGGGTATCCAGAAACACGCCCTGAATGGAATTGATCTGGTGCAATTTCAGAAGGGCGGACATCAGGCGGCCAACAGGACGGTCAGAAAGACGCTCGGCGTGAGCCGCAAAGTCATCAGGCTCAACGTGTGGCAGTTCTGGCGCATAGCCGTTAAAAGCCCATTCAGGAACGCCATCGAACAGCACGTCACGGCGCGGCACGTCAGCGTCCTCGTCGCCCATTTCCTCGATCACCAAATCTTCGTTGTCCTCACCCATCCAGTAAATATTTTGAGCCATCTCATAGATGCCGGAGGGGGTATGAGGGCAGCCGAAGCGCACTAGCACCTGATCCAGATAGCCCAAGGCCGTGCGGCCCAAGCCGGGGGACTCGTTCTCGATGGATTCAAATGCGCGTCCAACTGTAATCCACTCAGGGCGGTCGGCATTGATCGCCACGCCGACTAGCGGCTCCTTATCTGCGCTGGTGAATTCCTCGTCGCCAGAGGTATTGGGAAGGATCAGTCTGGCGTAGGCGGAAATCAGGCGGAACTCGTAATCGTCCCCAACAGCGCGTTGCCAACCTTTCTCGATCAGCACCCGGATGGCGCTTGCACTCATGCGCGTCCGGCGCAGACCAGCCAGGTCATCGTCAGCGATCATTCCCATTTGGCTCATGGCCAGCACCAGCCGCAAGTGACGCTCTCCTGCGGGGGCGAACTCGATGATCGCCGGGACTTCCGGCGCGAAGGTGGGCAGGGTCAGAAGCATGGCGGCACAAACTCAGGGGAGGGCGCTACGATCACTTTGGCGCGATTGTGAGCTTGTGCAAGCTCCCGCACGACACCTGCCACGTCACGCTCGGCAGGGCCGTAGCGAAGGCCGCCGATGCCGCGAGAACGCTTTGCCGAAGGTTTTGCCTGCCCCTTCACCATGTCACTCAGAACGGCCTCGATCATTACCTCAAAGGCATCGCGCTTCATGTTTCAGCCCTTGGTTCCAACGCTGCGCTTGAATTCCCAAATTTGCGCATCACCCTCGAACTGACCGCCTTCAACTGCGGCATTAACGAGGTCGCCATGAATCGCAGAATAGAACGTCTTGACCTGTTCAGGGGTGAGTTGTGGATCAGGATCAGGCAAAATTCGACCATTGAATAGAAAGCGCCGAACTGTGGGGGTTGCGGTCAAAGCCATGAAAATCTCCTTATTCTCAAAGTAGGTGAAAAAATTCTCGTAAAGTGAAAAACGGCTCAGAACAGGTCTTGAGTCACCTCTGCTGTCGTGACCACACTGGCGGCAGTCGCCGGGGCCGGAGCAGCCTCGGGAGCAGCGGCAACCGGGGCTGGCGCTGCCGTGACCACCTCGTCCTTCACAGGGACAGGAACCGCCGCTACCACGTCATCGACCGGAGCCGGTGCCGTGGCTAGAACCGCATCCAGTTCTTCGCCCGTTTCTTCATTTTCACCACCAGTACCGCAGCAACCTGTCTCCGGCAGATCGTCCAGCAGGGACGGCGTGGTGGGCTTGGCCGCCACGACCTTCGGCGGGGTAGGGGTACTGGCCTTGCCCAGAGTCGGCTTCTTGGATTTTTCGACAGCCTTCTTCTTGGCTTCATCGGCAGCCGTTTTGGCATCTGCTTCCGCCGCTGCCAGCGCCTCGCTCAAGGAAGAGGTCACGGTGCTGCGGGTGGTGAGCCATTGGGACAGGGCATCGGCCAGTTCGGCATCCAGTTCCTCTGGCATACATGTGCAGGAAAATGGGGTGACAAAGGCCGAATCTTCCTTGTCGCTCGTCTTGACCGGCTCGATATAGACCCTGATGCGGCCATCTTTTGCCGAGGACAACAGGATATGGATGCTGCGTTCCGCCAAAAGCGGTTGAAGTGCTTTGAACATTTGCGAATCTCCTTTATTGGTGCGGGTTACAGAGACATTTTGCCTATCTGAAACCCGATTTGCTGGATTAACTTTTAACGGTTTAGGAACGCAGGGGCATGACAACGGCGAGGGGATATTCCATGTCCTTTGGACGCACGGTAATTGCCCCGGCAGAGCCGGAATACCCGATGCGGATGCCTTCGGCAGAGGAGCCGATGGTATTGACCGCATCGGACAGGAAGTCGATGTTGAAGCCGATTTCGCAGGGCGTGTTCGAGGTGGATACAGAGTCAACCTCGCAGCGTCCGGCATCGCCCCGCGAAATGGCGGTCAGACTATTGGTGAAAGTGATTTCAACCTTCTTCTTGAGAACGTCCTTGTTCTGGCCGTCCTCAATGGTCGCACCAAGCATGGCGAGGGCATCCCGCAAGCGGTTGGTGGCGATGTCCACGGTATCTTTGGTGGCAGGGATAACACCGCGCCAATTTGGAAACGCGCCGTCAATACCGTTGGCCAGCAGCACCGTGGAATCCTCGAAGGTGAACTGCACGTCTTTGGCTCCGATGGTCAGGGTCACGTTGCCGCCTTGAGCCAGCAGCTTCTTGGCGAGGAGCGCGGATTTGCGCGGCACGATGACGTTGCGCGGAGCCAGCGTATCGGCTCCCTGAATCGGTTCATGGGACACGACCATGCGGCTGCCGTCCGTACTGACCAGCCACAAGCCATCCTTGTCGAAACTGAACAGAGCACCATTGAGGAATACGCGCAGATCGGCGCTGCTCATCGAACTGGATACATCCCCAATCATTTCAGACAGGCGATGTGCCGCCATCGTAATGGACATGCGCTCCCCCTTGGCCTGAACCATGCGGGGGTAGTCGGCGGCAGCCAGAGTCGGTAGACGGAAACGAGAACGACCGGATTTGACCAGCAGCGTACCCTTGCCCTCGACGCTGATTTCAATGTCCTGTTTATCCGGCACCGCCCGAATCAGGTCGTGGAAACGGCGCACGTCAACGGCGATTTCCCCGCCAGACTTGATCTCGCAGGGAGATAGCGCCCGCGCCAACATCCCGGTATCACTGCATAGCAGGGAGAGTTGCCCGCTATTCGTTGTTTTGAGTAACACCATGCCAAGCATGGGGATCGTGCCGCGAGTATCGGCAGCGCCAGCTACCAGCGCGAGGTGAGAAACGAGCCGTTCTTTGGTTGTACTGATCTGCATGATTTTCTCCTATGGTTAGATGGGAAGCGGCTTGTAGCCACGTCATCCATAGGTAAAACGATACAGAGCAGCAACCAGTTTTTCTCGGAAAAGTAGAACCCGGCAGCCCATCTGCAATGGACAATCCTGGGGAAATTATTGAGAGAGCCGAAGGATGCGTGGGCATTACGAGAATGAATTGTGAGCCAACTGCGTATTCCGATGAAAATTGCCACTCATAACGATCGCAAACCCGCCACCTATTCCAGTGGATTCCAGCATTGACGAATGGTTGTTATTCGAAATGGCTACTGAGTACTATCGACCACAACTGCCTGATGATGTTTTCATGGGCAATAGCGGCTTACAGTTCATATTGTGTTGAAAAACTCTTTTTCTGAGGGGTGCTAAAAATATGCCAAATGCTGCTACCTTCAAAGAAGGCAATCAACTACCTGTGTTGTGGAGGAGTTAAGCACTCTGCAGTGAACGATCATGTTCCACATGACCCCCGGTACGTCCATCAAGAGAAAATCGATCTAAGCGGCTAGAATTTTTTCAAGGCGCCTGAAAAAAGAGTTTTTCAACAGAATAAGTTCATAAAGCAGCCGGTCGAGAAAATTTGACGGCTGCCTGCAATTCGGCCAAAGCGGCCGTCAATGATGTGGCGATGCAATGACTGCAGCCCGCTATGAGCGGACGTTTCGCATGATCATTATGCTGCCGATTATCTGTGGACACTACGAGGCTTTGACGCCAGGCTTTCGTTTAGGCCACCCTTACCAAGTGATCACGCGCTGGCCGCGCGGCAAGCCAAGCGTAGAGGCTGGGTGCATCAGCGCGAACCTCGCTCAGCGCCTCGGCAGCTTGAGCCCTCCAAGCTAGGTCGCCAGGCTCCCGGAAGCTACGCCTGAGTTGGCGCACCGTTACCAGGGCTGTTTCCGCCCACTCGCGGAACTCGCCAAGATCCCAGTGTGCTACCCGCCCGAGATGGGGCATAGCACCATCCTTAGCCTTCTTCGCCGGGGTCACGAGGACCGGCTGGATCGATGCGCCCGCTGACGCCGGGACATGTTCCCGCATCCAGTCTGGATGCGAAGCAGCCTGTCTGGCCTTAGTGGCGTCGATGACTGTGGTATCGCCCTTGGCGTTCGCGTGATCCTCGAACACAAGTGCGATGCCGCCCACGATCCACCACGGATCCGGCGACGCATCACTTTCACGCTTTCCTGCCGAGAAGCCCAAGTGCTCGCCGAGCAGCACTTGAGCCTGCTCGAATCTGTCGCCATCCTGGAGCCCCTCACGAATCTCCCTCTCACGCGCCGAGAACCCCCGGTTGTGCAACGTACCAAGCTTGACGAGCTGTGCCTCAAGTTGCTCCACCTGAAGCATGACGTTAGTCTTATCCTGATCTTCGGCGCTCAGAGTAGTGGCTGCATCGCCCCGCGCCAGGGAGATGAGCCACGGGATACCGGTGGCAGCTTCCTTGGCCTTTCGATATTGGGCGCGTGCATGTACGTCGAAACCGGCCTCCCCGTCTGCCGCCGCCTGTTCTGCGGCCGCGCCGGCTAGGTAGTGCCATAGTGCCCTATAGCCGCGCAGCCCACTGTCGGTCAGTCCGCCCAGAATCTCTCGGGCCGATTCGTACGCTTTGGCATAGTCCTCATTCCACATGGACGTCTGCCAGGCAATCTCGTGGGCAACAACCCCCTCCAGTTGATCCATGGCCGGAAACTCCGCTTGAGTAACAGCTTCGCGCATTTCTAGAATACCCTGGTTGGCTTCCTCCCAGCCTTGGTCATGCTCAAGGAAGGTGTCGAAGTTATCGAGAATTTCCTTCGCATTGACCTGAGTGGACTGATCGATACCGAATTCGAGTTCCGCCTGCAACTCAGGGTGAAAATACGAGCGACGCTTGCGATCGGTGAGGTAGGCCGGCAAGTCCTCGCCCGTCACGACGACAGCAGAGTAGTCGTTGAGACCCCGGGTGCACCGGCCGATAGCCTGAAGCACCCGCGTCTGCACACGTTCGTTGAACAGCATGCTAGCGCCCATGCGATTCATCAGGAAGCGCTCCTGAAGGTTGGTCGCTCGGGGCAGACCCTCAACAAACAAAAGCCGACAGTCGTCTTCAGGAAAGTCAATGCCGTCGTAGCGGTTAGCAATCACGGCGACGGCTTGCGCGGACTTTGTGAACTCCGCCTTGCTGCTCTCAAGATCCGCCGCGGAGAAGACCGGGTATTTGAGTTCCTTGATCACATCCTCAGTAATCTCATCAGCGTCGGCCTTACTTGGCGTCAGTACCAAGCTGCGCCCCGCTTTGCCCATCAGCTGTCGACGCAGATTCAGGGTGTCCTCCTCATTGAGCGACTTCTCGGGGAAAATGAAGAAGCGTCGACCGATGCCCTGCCGATCCCAACCTTCTGGAATAGGCAGCCGCTTGATGTTGGATCGCCCGGTCAATCGCTCAAGGTCGCCTCCAGCTCCCAGGGTGGCCGACATGAAGATACGCTGCGTCGCATTGGCGAACGGCCCATGCGACCAAGTCGGAGGGATGAGGGGACGCAGCAGCACCTCCGAGGAAGACACGTAGAGCTGGCATCCGCGAACGTGATCCGCCAGCATCCGCCAGACAAACCGCTGGTTGGCCTCATGGATGTTCTCTGAGATGGCAGCACGAAGCTCGTCAGCGATCTCGATTAGCTTGTGGGTCGGAATTTTGTCGACCCAGCTTGCGTCGTCAACGCTTTGCCAGCTCCCGGTCAACCGCGTGAAGTTACCTTCGGAGAGAACTCCTTTAAGCACACCTGCTACCGCCTTGAATAAGGTCTTATCGCTCTCCTCGAAGCTGCTGATCCGCATCGTCCATTGGCTGGCTATGTAGTTCTCCGCAGCGTGCGCATCGTCGACGATGATGACATCCGGGTTCTCGAAGAACGGATTGACGTTGAACAAGCTATTGTAGGTCGTCACAGCCACACGCTCGCCGTCCATATAGGCAGTCTTGGCCTCCGGAGTGTAGTTCTTGACCGTGCCGGTGAAGGCTTCTACCGTCAGCCCATATTTCGCCGACGCTTCTTCAGCCACCTGGTTCACGAGTTGCCTCGTCGGACACAGGTAGACGACACGCTCGTGGAACTTTCGACGGCGCCATTCGGCCAGGAGGAGCCCGACCAGCGTCTTTCCGCTACCCGTCGGCAGTTGCAATGCCACATCGGACGCCTTGAGCGCATGGGCCACGTAGTTCCGTAGCACTTGACCTTGATGGTCGAATAAGCTGGCATGCTTGCGGCGAGGAAGGTCACGAAATAGTCGATCCGGGCTTTCCGGCACGGTGGCGTGGGACGTTGGTTTTTTGAAAGCCATGAGGGATAACCTTGTAGAATATGCTCGGTGAGACCGCACAGTATGTCAATTGCAAATAATTATACTCCGTGTAGTTAAACCGTGTTCTTCAACATTGGCGGCGATAAGCGCATTGGAAAAGTCCGCTCATAGCGGGCTGCAGCGCTGCATCGCCACATCATTGACGTCCGCTCAGGCCGAGAACCGGAAGGCCGCCGCAATTACCCGGATGGTCTGGAATTCGGCCTTATGCAAAGCTTTGCATAAGGCCGATTATGCACAGTGCTCGATTATGTGAAGTGAAGGACTAGAATACGCACCAATCGCTGATTGGCAGTGGCAATCACGAATTTTGACCTTCACATAATCACCGAGCCCTCAGGCCGTCCACCTGTGAGCAAGGCGG
>JAIOJM010000269.1 GCA_019911785.1 Sulfuricella sp.
CCATCCCAGCCTTCCCCCTGGCAGGGGGAAGGAGCGATTATGAAGCCGGTGCTCAAGGGACCCGTGCCGAGCATGAACTTTTCCCGGCTTCCCAGGAAATCGGCATAGGTTTCGCAGGGCACCGGCCTGAGACCATGCTCCATCAGGTATTGCAGCATGGTTTCGCGCCGCCCCAGGCTTTCCGCCAGCAGCAGGATGCGGCCGTCGAACCCGGCGACGAACTGCTGCAGCCGGCTGACCGGGTTATCGGCGCGGCGGTCTACCTGCACCGAGGGCAGGGGCAGTGTTGAGTGCTGAGTGTTGAGTGCTGAGTCCTGAGTGTCGGTGCTCAGCTCGATGCGCGGGTAGGGCTTGAGTGCTCCGAACAGCGCCTCCACCGTGAGGAACAGCTCCTGCGGCGGTAGCAGCGGACGGTCGCGGTCGCCGCGCAGCAGTTGGTAGCGCGACTGGGTGTCGCGCCAGAAATTCTGCGCCGCCGTTTCCAGCCCATGGTACTGGCAGATCAGCGCATCCTGCGGCAGGTAATCGAACAGCGTGGCGGTATTCTCGAAAAACAGCGGCAAATAATATTCGATGCCGTGCGGCGCGAGGCCTGCGCTGACGTCCTTGTACAGGCGGCTTTTGGAAGGGTCGCCCTCGAATTTTTCACGGAAGTTGCGGCGGAAGGTGTCCTGGCCGGCTTTGTCCAGCGGGAATTCGCGCGCCGGCAACAGGCGGACATCCTTGACCGGGTAGATGCTGCGCTGGGTGTCCGCGTCGAAGGTGCGGATGCTTTCGATCTCGTTGTCGAACAGGTCGATGCGGTAGGGCAGCGGACTGCCCATCGGGAACAGGTCGACGATGCCACCGCGCACGCTGTATTCGCCGGGGGAGAGCACCTGGGTGACGTGGGTATAGCCGGCCAGGGTCAGCTGGCCGCGCAGGGCGTCCAGGTCGAGCTGGGTGCCCTGCTTCAGGAAGAAAGTGTGCGCCGCCAGAAACTCGCGCGGCGGCAGGCGGTAAAGCGCGGTAGTGGCGGGAATGATGGCGATATCGCAGGCGTTTTGCGAAATCTGGTAGAGTGTCGCCAGACGCTCCGAAATCAGGTCCTGGTGCGGGGAGAACTGGTCATAGGGCAGGGTTTCCCAGTCCGGCAGCAGGTGAACCGAAAGAGCCGGCGCGAAGTAAGGGATTTCATCGTGCAGGCGCTGGGCATCCGCAGCCGTTTCGGTGAGGATGAGCAGAGGCCGTTTTTGTCTCGCCAGCTGCGCCAGCGCCAGGGCGTCGCTCGAGCCTTGAAGGCTGGCGTAGCGCTTGCGGGAGCCGGGAGCGGGAAGGGGTTGGCCGAGCAACATGGAATGGCAATTAAAACCGCGCATTATAAAGCAATTTCTGCTAGATTTCAGGGTAAGACAACTCGAATAATCAGAAGGAGATCATCATGACTGAGAAAAACTCGAACATGCTTTCCACCGAGGAAATCAAGCAAGCGGCAAGCGCTTCGGTTGAGGAGGGGGTGGATATCCGCGCGAGAGTCCGCGATTTGACGCTGCGGGCTCTGAAAACCCGGAAGCTGAGCACCGAAGAGATCCGGCCTGTGATCAACGCGGTAACGGAAGGGATCAGCGTGGGTGCGGCGAAACGCGCCGGCGAAGTGAAGTCCGCCCTGTCCGAAGGATTGGCCGGGATGGATGAGGCTCTGACCAAGGCGGCGGAAGCAACCCGCCTGGCGCTGGAGCAGATGACTTCCCACGCCAAGGATTTTTCCGAAAGCGAGCTGGACTGGGCGCTGGTCAATCTCAAGCGTCTGGAGGAGGAGTTTCTGGACACCGTGAGCGTGGTCGCCGATTCCGCGGCGGGCAAGATCAAACAGGAACTGAAGGATCTGGTCGTCCACGCCCGGCGTACGGGCACCGATACCGGCGCCAAGGTTGCCGAAACGGTGACCACGCTCGGCAACAAGGTTTCCGCGACGCTGCATGAAGGCAAAGTTGTCGGCAAGGACGCGGCGCGCGAGATGAGTGCGCGCCTGGCATCGCTGGCAGGCGGCATTCTCGCCGGCATGGCGGATGCCCTGCACGAGAAGGCGGAGAAGCTGAAAAAAAGCGAATAACAAACTGATATTCACCGCAAAGACGCAGAGGCGCAAAGGTTGCCAAGCATTGAGGGCCAAGGGTTTCGGCCGTTGCTCTCCATTCCATGAATCCGAGTGGGCGGTTGCCATTCTGATGTCTTTGCGCCTTGGCGCTTTTGCGGTTATCGAATTGCCGAAATTAGGATAAACACCCCGATGCTCTGGGAAACCGTCAATGTTGTACGTGATCTGCCGCGCCTGCACGAAATTACCTCTACCCTGATCCGCTATGGCATGGCGGATATCGTGCGCACGCTGGGAATCGGTGCCCTGCTCGAACGGGCGGGGCGCTTTCTCCACTGGAAGGAACAAAGCGATGTCATGCACCTCGATGCGCCAGTGCGGGTGCGGTGCGCGCTCGAGGAGCTGGGCCCGACCTTCGTCAAGCTCGGGCAGGTGATGGCGACCCGGGTGGACATGTTTCCGCCCTGCTGGATCGCCGAGTTCGAGAAGCTGCAAAGCGGCGTGCCGCCGGTCCCATTCGAAAGCCTGTTGCCGCAGCTTGAAGCTGCCCTGGGTTGCTCCCCACACGATATTTTCCAGGAGTTGCAGACCGAGGCAGTCGCTGCCGCCTCCATTGCCCAGGTGCACCATGCCAAGCTTCAGGATGGCACTCCGGTGATCCTGAAGATTCGTCGCCCCGAAATTCGCGCCAAGATCGAGGCCGATCTGCGCATCCTGACGCATCTCGCGCGTCTGATCGAGTTCGAAATGCCGGAAATGCGGCGCTATCAGCCGATCCAGATTGTCATGCAATTCTCCCGCTCCATTCGGCGCGAACTGGATCTCGCGGCCGAGGCGCGCAACATCGACCGATTCGCCGAGAATTTCGCCGGCTCCGAGGCTATCGTGATCCCCAGGGTGTACTGGGAGTGGACCAGCGAAGTCATGAACGTGCAGCAGTGGGTGGACGGCATACCCGGCAACAATCTGGCGGCGGTCGAAGCGGCCGGACTGGACCGCAAGCTGCTTGCTGCGCATGGAGCC
>JAIOJM010000025.1 GCA_019911785.1 Sulfuricella sp.
GCACAGCCGGGCCGGGGGATTTCGGCGAGGACTGTTTGAGCGCGCAGCGCGAGTTCCGCAGCCGCCCGGTTCGGCGAGCAGCGCAGGGAACCCCGAAGGGGCGGTGGATAGGGGCGGCTTTCTTTGGTTACTTTCTTTAGCCGTTTAAAGAAAGCAACCAGCCCGCCGGGCTGCCCCCGGCACCCAAATAATCGCGCGAAGCGCGCACACAACAAGAAACCAGCCGCCGGACTGTATCCGGCACCTAAACATTCGGTGCGCATGGCGCACCCTACAAAATCAACCAGGAGGAGAAAAAAATGAATCGAGCCGTATTGACTTTAGCCTGTCTGACATTGGCTTTTTCCGCGATGGCGGAAGACGTCACCTACCGCAAGGATATTCGCCCGCTATGGGATAAACGCTGCGAGGAATGCCACGGTTCGAAATCTCCCTACCTGGGCGAGTTCGAGGAGAACAAGGAAAAGCACAAGGAAGCCGACGAGGGGCCGCGCATGGATACTTATGCGGACCTGCTTTTCTTTGCGGCCTGGCCGGATACTGGTGCGCTGATGCGCCGCCTGGACGATGGCAAGAATACCAAGGACGGCAAGCCGGGCAATATGTACAAGAAGCTGGGCAAGACCGAGGAGGAGCGCCAGAAGAATCTCTCGCTGTTCAAGGCTTGGGTCGGCGAGGATGCCTGGACCATGAAGAAGAAGGGCGACATCAGCAAGGAAGAACTGCTGAAGATCAAGGCGAAGTACTGAGCCAGCGTGGCGTGATGCACCGGATGCTTTGTGAGTGCGCCGTGCGCACCCCACAAGACCATAATCCTATAATCCGCAGATGGCGCAGATTCACACAGATAAAACCCCGCTGAATCAGGTGGTTGCCAGTCAATCGCACATAACTGTCAGGGTGAGTCAAGCAATGAAGTCAACGCATTGAAATATCTGTGTAAATCTGTGTAAATCTGTGGATAACTGATTTTTCAAGGATAATACAGAACCACCCAACCATGACTCCCCACCCCAAAACTCTCCTCGCCGTGATCGAGTTCATCTCCCACGGCAGATTGCCCGAGCTCTACAAGCAGCTCGGTTTCGAGGTGACGCCCGAGTGGCGGGTGCGCAAGGCGGTCTCGTTGGTGCGCAAGCTGAAGCCTGACGTGATCGTGGCGGATTTCTATTTCCAGTCGGATTTTCGCGATCGTTTGAGCAATCTCGAATCGCTGCTGGCGGCGGCGCAGCCGCTCAAGGAAACCCGGATACTGGTGTTTTACGAACCGCAGGACGAGCCTGCGCTGGTCAGGGTGCGCGAGCGCATGCGCATCGATGCGGTACTGCCGATGCCGGTATCGGACGAGGCGATCAAGGCCGTGCTGAACGGGTGGCGCTGACCCGGCCTGGCGCCCAAAAAAACCCCGGACTTAAAAAGAAACGATCATGCCCGTCAAATTGTTCTCCCTGCATAACGTGCCCGATGACGAGGCCGAAGAAGTCCGTGAATTATTGCGCGGCAACGCGATCGACTTCTACGAGACTCCCGCGGGAAACTGGGGCATATCGGTACCCAGCATATGGCTGCACGACAAGAATCAACTGGAGAAAGCCAAAGCGCTCATCGGCAGTTACCAGAAAGAGCGGCTGAACCGGGTCAGGGAGGAATATGCGCAACTCGGACGGACGGGAAGGCATCGAACGATAGGCGATGTGATCAGGGAAAATCCGCTGCGCTTCGTCGTCTATTTGGCGGCCATTGCTGCCCTGCTCTATTTTTCCACCAAGCCCTTCCTGGATATCGGGAAATAGCGCAATGCAGCCCGCGTCCGGCGCATGCGATCCCCCGCGCCGGTCGGCGCATCCGGAATGATGTTGGTATTCTTCTAAATTGTAAGTATTATCTAAATTGTGGTCTAAGTTGCGGGATAAGCGATTTGCCGCATATAAATAAATTCGGGTTGGTACCGAAGATAAGAAAACAGAAAATGGTTGTTTCACATATTGAGGAGAACTGGGGCATGAAGGACGTATCCGATTACCTGTGGCGCATGTTTGTGGCAATTTTTCTTTGTCCTGTGGCCGCCTCGTTCTGGCTGGCGTTTGGGAGCTTTGGGTTCGATCCGGGCGGGCTCATGCTGTTTATCGGTTTGGAGGGGCAGCACTATGCCGCGCTGGATCCTGACGGCCAGACTGCCGTCATTCTCCAGGGATTCTTCGGCTGGGCCGCGCTGGCCTTCGTGTTCCTGCTGATCTCTTTCGTTGTGAATCCGCCCCGCTTCAGTTATACCCTCAACAAGAAAAGCGGAAAATCAGACGTTTCCGTAGTGCAATAAGCCGATCCAGGGTGCGTTCTGCGCACCCTGTCCATTTCCCACTTTTGTTTTACTGCGGACGCTTCTGCCGTTCACGCTCGGATGTTCTCGCGGCTGGTGCTATAAATCAAGCATGGGGTACAATTTGCAGTCGGATTATGTCACTCATTCAATAGATAACTTGTGGAACAAAACCATCCCGTAATATCCGTCATCATCAAACGCATGCTCAGGCGAATTTTCTTCGCATTCCTGGTTCTGGCTGTTCTCGCCCTCGTCATACTGGGCATCCTTTTTTTCAGGGAGACCGAATCCTCGGCATTCCAGGCGGATTACCTGGCGCGGCTTGCCAAGGACCTTCGCTGGACCATCAAGGGCGGGCCAAATCCGGCTCTGTCCATTCCCCAGGCCGGGCCTTACGACGAGCGCCTGGGGTACAGCCGCTTGCCGGCCATGATTCCGCGCCTTGCCGGCCAGGGTTTCCGGGTGAGCGCCCAGGCACGGCTGTCACCGCGCATGCAGGAGCTGATCGACCTGGGCTTGTTCGTCCCCTACCGGGAGAAGCCACAGGCCGGCCTGCTGGTCACGGATTTCAGCGGACGGCCTTTTTTCAAGGCAATTTCCCCGGGGCGAGCCTACGAGAATTTCGCGGCGGTTCCTGCTGTCGTTGTGAATAGCCTGCTCTACATCGAGAACCGCGAGCTGCTGGATCCCGACCACCCCAGGAAGAATCCGGCGGTGGAATGGACCCGGCTCGGGAAAGCCGTGCAGGACAAGACGATCCAGCTCTTCCGCCCGGAACATGACGTGCCGGGAGGCAGCACGCTGGCCACGCAAATCGAGAAGTACCGACACTCCCCCGATGGCTTGACCCTCTCTGCCGGCGACAAGCTGCAGCAGATCGCATCCGCTTCAGTGCGCGCCTATCTGGATGGGGAGGGCACGCTGCCTGCGCGTCAGCGCATCGTGGTGAACTACCTCAACACGGTTCCGCTCGCCGCGGTGGCCGGATTCGGGGAAGTGAACGGGATCGGTGACGGGCTGTGGGCCTGGTACGGGTGGAACTTCAGTTACGTCAATCGGACGTTGCAGTCCTTGCCGCCGAGCGGAGCCGACCTCGGCGAATTCGCCAGTGTCTACAAGCACGTGTTGAGCCTGATGATCGCCCAGCGCCGGCCATCGGCTTACCTGACGAAAGAACGCAAGGCCCTTGAGGAGCTTACCAACAGCCATCTGAGGGTGCTGGCGCAGGCCGGCGTGATCTCCCCCATGGTCCGGGACGCCGCCCTGAAGGTGCCGCTCCAGTTTCTTACCGCCGCGGTTCCGGAGGAAACCGGGGATTTCCTGTCCCGCAAGGCGGCCAGTGCCGTGCGCGTACACCTGGCTTCCCTTCTGGGGTTGCCCCGCCTGTATGAACTGGACCGCATGGACCTCTCCGTGCAAACCACGCTCGACGGGGATATGCAGGAGAAGGTCACGGATAGCCTGCGCGATCTCAGGAACCCGGAGTCGGCGCGCGCTGCGGGGCTCTACGGCAAGTATCTGCTGAATGATGCCGATCCGGCCAAGGTCATTTACAGTTTTACGCTCCACGAACTGACGCCACAGGGCGCCAAGCTCAGGATTCTGGCCGACAACTTCGACCAGCCGTTCGACATCAACCAGGGCACCAAGCTCGACCTGGGTTCCACCGCCAAGCTGAGAACGCTGGTGACCTACCTGGAAATCGTCGAAAAACTGCACGGGCTATATGCGTCATTGCCGCCGAAAGAGTTGCGGCAGGTGAAAGTGGAACCCGGTGACAATCTTACCCGCTGGGCAATCGACTATCTGCTGCAAGGCGGGGACAACAGCCTCTCGGCCATGCTCGATGCCGCCATGGAGCGCAAGTATTCGGCCAGCCCGCACGAGCGGTTCTTTACCGGCGGCGGCGTGCATGTGTTCCACAATTTCAAGCACGAGGACGACGGCAGGATCATGAGCGTGCGCGAAGCCACCCGCTTTTCCGTCAACCTGGTTTACATCCGCCTGATGCGGGATATCGTGCGCTACACCATGTTCCAAACCCCGGGGGCCAATATCCTCAAGGACATGGACGACCCGCAGCGCCGGGAATACCTCAAGCGTTTCGCGGACAAGGAAAGCCAGGAGTTCCTTCTCCGCTTCTACCATAAATACAAAGGCAGATCGGCACGGGAGATTGACGATATTTTCTTTTCCGGCATTCGTCCCGCCCCGCGGCGGCTTGCGGCCGCCTACCGCTACCTTAATCCGCAGGCTAGCCTGGACCAGTTTGCCAAATTCATGGAATCCCGCCTGCCCGGATTCAAGGGTTCGGACGGGCACACCCTCCGCGCCATGTATGAGGGCTACGGCCCGGGAAAATACTCGCTGGCCGACCAGGGTTACCTTGCGCACGTCCATCCGCTGGAGTTGTGGCTGGTGCGCTACCTGGCCACTCACCCCGGGGCACGCTACAAGGATATGATCGAGGCCAGCGGCGCCGAACGCATCGCCGTCTACGAATGGCTGCTCAGGACCGTGCACCGGAACGCTCAGGACATCCGCATCCGCAGCCTGATCGAAGTGGAGGCCTTCCTGGAAATTCATCGTGGCTGGAAGCGGCTCGGCTACCCGTTCGACTCACTGGTCCCCTCGCTGGCCACAGCCATCGGCAGTTCCGGGGATCGCCCCGCCGCGCTTGCCGAACTTATGGGGATCATACTCAACGATGGGGTTCGGGTGCCCACGGTACTGGTCGAACGCCTCCACTTCGGCGCAGGCACTCCTTTTGAAACCATCGTCGAGCGCGCTCCCATCAAAGGCGAGCGCCTGTTCACGCCTGAACTGGCTGCAAAGGTGCGCAGCGTGCTGATCGATGTGGTGGAGGGAGGTACGGCCACGCGGCTTGCCCACGCCATCGTGAGAGAGGACGGCACGCAGATTCCGCTCGGTGGAAAGACCGGTACCGGCGACCATCGCTACGTCACTTTCTCCGCGGCGGGCGCGATCAAGGAATCCCGCGCGGTGAACCGCTCCGCCACGTTCGTGTTCTTCATCGGCGACCGCTTCTTCGGTACGCTCACCGCCTTCGTGCCCGGTGCGGACGCCGACGAC
>JAIOJM010000270.1 GCA_019911785.1 Sulfuricella sp.
CATTATCTGATCATGGACTGGCGCCTTTATGCCGATCCTGCGATGGCGCCATTACGGCGATCATCTGGTGGCGCCATTAGGCGATCATGGTTTGGCTCCTATGGGGCGATCCGTGACAGCCCCAATTCAGCGAAGTAACCATTTGACCAGCGTTTGTGATCGGCGTGACATTTCCCAATACCCGGTCGCTTTTCCTGCTTGCGCAGGATCGCCCGTAATCGTCGGCGGATGAATCCATCCAACCTTGGAAACTCCCAGCGGCAGGCGTGCTTGAAGTAGCCATACCAACCTCTGATCATCGGGGTGAGGTCGGCAATGATCCGCGTCAGGCTGTCGCCTCTGGTGCGACGGGTCTTTTCGCGTATCTTGTCCTTGAACCCTTGCAGGCTCTTTTTCCTCACCCAGCGCTTTCCCGCTTCGAACCGGTAGCCCAGAAACTCGAACCCTTGCCCTTTTATTCGGCAATCCCCGACGTGGGTCTTATCCGGGTGTAGGGTGAGGCCGTTGGCTTCGACCCACGCTTTGACTTCTTCCAGTGCTGCGTGCGCTTGTTCCGCACTCTGGCACAGGATGACGAAGTCGTCGGCGTAGCGCACCATGCGGTAGCCCAGCCGCGACATTGTTTCATCCAGAGGATGCAGGTAGAGATTCGCCAGTAACGGGCTGATGACCGCCCCTTGCGGGGTGCCTCCCGTCGGCGTCCATCTTTCCAGCCCCTTGACGATGTCCTGTCGCAGCCAACCCGCCAGTAGTTCCAGCAGGCGGCCATCGCTGATGCGTTCTTCGAGCCGTTCTTTCAGCAGGGGGTGCGGGATGCTGTCAAAGTAGCCTTTCAGGTCGGCGTCCACGACGTGGGTATAGCCTTGCTTGAGGGTCTTATCAACTTCCCGCAGCGCGTCTTTGCAACCTCTTCCCGGTCGAAATCCGTAACTCGTCGGCAGAAATTCTTTCTCGAAGATGGGTTCTATTACCCGCTTGACCGCCGTTTGGACGATTCTGTCCTTGACGGTGGGGATGCCCAGCGGACGCGTCTTGCCTCCCGCTTTGGGTATTTCCACTCGTCGCACGGCTTGGGGCTGATACCGCCCTTCTTCGAGGTCTTCCGCCAGTTCATTCAGGTATCGTTCGGCGTGCGCTGCAAATCCTTCGATGCTTTGCCGGTCTATCCCCGCTGCGCCCCGGTTGGCTTTGACGTGTTCCCAATCCGCCTGGAGTGTGCTCGGTCGATAGACTTTGTCGATCAGGCTGAACCATTTGTTTCCTTTGACGCCGTTACCCAGCGCCGCCAACATGCGTTCCGTCCAGATGGTGCGATCTACCCAGTCCCATTGGGTGGGGGCAGATTCGGCTTGTTTAGCCCTTTCGGGCACTTCCGCCGTTTCGCTCATGCTCTCGCTCTTCCTGTCTTTCGCTCTTCCTGTCTTTCGCGCTTCCACTTTCCTGCCTCCCTTCCCTCGGCGCGGCTTTGCTTTCCGCGCTTTCCAGTCTGCCTCTACAAAGTTTAGGCTCCAGGGTTCGCCCCCCAGCATGACGCCAGTTTCCCAGCCGTTGCGCCTTGGTCTGCTCTTCAGGCTTGCGGTACTACGAAGGCTCTGACTCCTGCCTCCCGTCACCTCTGGCGGCAGGTCTCCCCGCTTATCTCGTCACACCTTCCCAGCGTTCCGCCTCCAACCACGCGGTGCGCCCCGGCATCGCTTTACACGCCAACATCAGCGTGCCGGGCGAGTTTCGGACTTCGCCATGAATGAGCAGGCTCGTCGTCACACCCCGCCGAATCGAGTTCGTTATCCTACGGACCGCCAGTTCGCTTCCGGTTGCTCTCCACCCCGCCTCGCGACGACGCAGTTACCTTTGGCTACGGGATCTTGGCTTACCCCGACACGGACTTCCACCGTGCAGATGTGACGCCTTTACGGGCGCACTCATTCCGGCGAAGGCCGGAATCCAGAAGAATCAACAAACTAGACCCTGGCCTTCGCCGGGGTGACGAATAAATCAGCGTTTCCCTAACTGCCTTGATTGTGGCGCGCGGAGATGGTGCTGTCTTTCTGCATTGCCATCGAGAAATGGCCGTGATTATCGCGCCCATCGCAGCGTCAAGACATTATTCTCATTCAGTTTCACCCAGGTTCCGAACCCTTCGCCTTCCCTGTTCAGGACATTCCGCAGCCAAAGGGCTTCTTCCCCAGACGCCCGGTTTACCCTGAAGTTTTTGATCCGGGTGGGGGTCATTTGCAGGCAAACCAGCTTGCCGGTCGATGGCTCCATGCTCGCAAAATACATCAAGCCCAGGTCGTCGCGGTAGGCTTCATACCCACTGATCCCCTCGTAGTCGTTGAGGAAGTCGCCGCAGCCGTAAAGGATAAGCTTCCCTTGGTACACCTCGATGCCCTTCACATGGTGGGAAGAGTGCCCGTGAACGACATCGACGTTCGCCTCGTCGATCAGCCGATGGGCGAATTCCTGCTGCTTGTGGGGAACCGGGTAGCCCCAGTTGCCTCCCCAGTGGATCGAGGCAACGACAATGTCGCCGGGCCGCCTTGCTTGCCCGACGCATTTCCGGATGTTCCGGACGGTGTCATCGGAGTAGTCCTGCAACAGGTTCACTCCGGGTTTTCCCTCGGAGGCGGCCCAGCTCCAGGGGATGCCGCTGGCTTCAGACCCGAACGCGAACACCAGCACCCTCCCCTTGCCGGGAACGGCCATCACCGCAGGTGCCTCGGCCTCGCGCAGATCCCGGCCTGCACCAGCGGTTTTTATATTGGCCTTGCTCAATGTTTCCAGCGTCTCGGCCAGCCCCGGATAGCCCCAATCCAGAACATGGTTGTTCGCCAGGGCGCAGCAATCGATCTTTGCCGCGGTGAGTGAAGGGGTGTTTTCCGGATGCATCCGGTAGTTGATGCCCTTGTCTTCCGCCGCATCGCTTTGGGTGATGCTGGTTTCCAGGTTGATGATGCGCACGTCGGGCCCGACTCGCTCCAGTTCAGCCAGGGCGTCCCCCCAGATATAGGAAAAGCCTGCGGGTTTCGGGATCGGGCCGTTCGCCTCTACGGCAATTGCCACGTACCCGGCTGCGCTTTTCATGTACGGCTCGTAGAGGACGGGGTCGCCGGGGTGCGGCAGAACCTGGTCGACCCCCCTTCCCGTCATGACATCGCCGCACAGGAACACGGTGATGAGACTCGAAGCATCGGGTTTCATGGCTCTTTCAGTGGGGTATCGCTCATATCCGGTGCTCCGGCAATGTCTGTCGTTTCATTTTAGATCATACCGGAGGCTTTCTTGTAATCCGCAAACCCGCCCTCTAGACTGAATCAAAGCATGTCAATTCAAAGGGGTAACAGCCATGAAACTGACCTTGAGCGTCATCAAAGCCGACATCGGCTCCATCGGCGGCCACATCGCGCCTTCCCGTGCGCTGCTAGAGATGGTGCGCACTCAATAATCCAATCTGCGGAGATAGCCGCGATGTCAGCCATTGATACTCCAATGGCTCATTTCAGCAAAGCGCGTGATCAGGAATATGCCAATAAATTGCAATGAGGTGGTGAGTTTGCTGCTGGCGCAATACCCCGAGCCGAGGCTCGCCCTGAACTATGCCAACGCCCTCGAACTGCTGGTCGCGGTGATCCTTTCCGCCCAGTGCACCGATGCGCGGGTGAATGAAGTGACCCGGCACCTGTTCAGGAAATACCGGACGGCGGCTGACTTCGCCGCAGCGGACCCCGCGGCGCTGGAGGAAGATATCCGCCCTACCGGCTTCTACCGCAACAAGGCGAAAGCGGTGATCGGCTGTTGCCGCAAGCTGGTGGAAGAATTCGGCGGCAAAGTGCCGGAAACGCTGGAAGCGCTCATCACCCTGCCAGGAGTAGGAAGGAAAACCGCCAACATGGTGCTGGGCAACGCTTTCGGCAAACCGGGCATCGCCGTGGATACCCATGTGCTGCGCGTTGCCAACCGCCTCGGCCTCGTTTCATCAGACGATCCCGAGGAGGTGGAAAGGCGGCTGATGGAGCAACTTCCACCGGCGCAGTGGACGGCGTTCAGCAATGCCATGATCCTGCACGGCAGGCAGGTGTGCACGGCAAAAAAGCCGAAATGCGGCGAGTGCGTCCTGTACGCCGAGTGCGGGTGGACTGGCAAAATGTCGGCCTGATGGGATGCTTATGAAAACCCTGCTTTTAACCGGTGTCCCCGGCGTGGGCAAAACCACGGTGCTGCGCAAGGTGGCCGACGGATTGCCGGAGCGGCGGCTTGCCGGTTTCTATACCGATGAAATCCGCTCCGACGGCGAGCGGCGCGGTTTTCGCATGGTATGCTTCGATGGGCGCGAGGGAACAATGGCGCGAACGGAATTCCCTGGCCCCCACCGCGTCGGCAAATACGGCGTGGATGTGGCGGTGATCGATGCGCTGGCCGCTTCTTCCCTGAAGCCGGAGCAACACGCGGATGTTTATCTGGTGGATGAGATCGGCAAAATGGAATGTCTATCGGAGCAATTCGTCGTCGCCATTGGCAGGATCCTGGAATCGGGCAAGCCGGTTGTCGCCACCGTCGCTTTGCACGGCGTGGGGCTCATCGATGAAGTCAAGCGCCGCCCAGGCATCCAGATATGGCAGGTGACCCGGGAGAACCGCGACCGTCTGCCGGATGACATCCTGGCTTGGCTGAGAAAGCCGTAATTGCTCATGGTCCTGCCCGACTATCAAGGCGGCAGCATCCTCAACCTGATGGCCTCCATCGAGTCGGCCTGCGGCGGAAACCCGCCCTATCTGCCGCTGCGTGCACTGCCGCCGGATGAGATTGCCGGTGCCCGAAATCTCATCCTGCTGATCATCGATGGCCTGGGCCATGAACGCCTGATCAGCGGTTGCGCCGGTGGTGCGCTGCACCGCCACCTGCGGGCCAAAATCACTTCGGTATTCCCCTCCACCACGACCACCGCCATCACCACTTTTCTCACCGGCCTCGCACCCCAGCAGCACGGGCTGACCGGCTGGTTCACCTATTTTCGCGAGATCGGCAGCGTGGCCGCCGTGCTTCCGTTCCATCCCCGGCACGGCGGACGATCTTATCGGGATGCGGGCATCGAGGTAGGCGCCTTGATGGGCCATAAGCCATTTTTCGACAAGATCGCTGTGCCGTCCTACGTGGTGTCGCCGGAGTGGATCGTGCATTCCGACTTCAACGCCGCGCATTCCGGCCGGGCGCAAAGGCGGGGTTACGATACCATGGACACGATGTTCCGGAGCATCGCCGGGATCGTGCGCGAGAGCGCCGAGCGCAAGTATATCTATGCCTATTACCCCGGCCTGGATACGCTGGCGCACGAATACGGCATTGGCAGCCCGCGTGCGACGACGCTCCTGTCCAGACTGGATGAGGCTTTCGAGCGTTTCCTTGCGGAAATTGGCGGCAGCGATAGTACAGTGATCGTCAGTGCCGACCACGGTTTTATCGACGCCAGTCCAGGAAGTCAGATCGAGCTGGAAGATCACCCTGCCCTGGCGGAAACACTGCTGTTGCCGCTGTGCGGCGAACCACGGGCCGCTTACTGTTACGTGCATCCGGAAAAAACCGAACAGTTCGAGACCTATGTACGCAGCGAACTGTCTGCCCAGGCCGGGCTGTTCAAGAGCCGGCAGCTGGTGGAAGAAGGCTGGTTCGGTCCGGGCGAGCCCCATCCGCGCCTGCTGGATCGGGTTGGGCATTACACCCTGGTCATGCGGGAGAATTACGCCATCAAGGATTGGTTGATCGGGGAAAGCCGCTATACCCACATCGGTCAGCACGGCGGGGTGAGCGAGGCGGAAATGCAGGTACCCCTGATTGTTGTCCAGGCTTAGAAGCTGTTTTGAAAATGGATATCCGGAATTGGGTGCTGACGACAGCCAGCCCTCCGCTTACTAGCAGGGAAGGCGTCTTTCAACACGCTGCCTATACTTTGACTATGCCCAAACTCTCTCTCATCGTCACCGAAGCCGAACTGCTGATCGGGCGCTTGCCCGAGCCGAAACGTCGCGCGCTGCAGCAGGCGCTGGCCGATTTGTGCGAAACCCGCTGGCGCGAGCTGCGCGGGCCGGAGCCGGCGACAGTATTGGCGCATGCGCTGTGGTCTGTGACGCCGCCGCTTGCCGACCTGTTTGCCGAAATGTACGCGGCGGGCGATCCGCGGCTCGATCACGTTCTGCAAGGGCACAAGCCGGCATGGGGGTTGGCATTGCTCGTGCTGGAGGAGATCGAGCGCGGCGATGCCGAAGGCGCTCGTCTCGCGCATGAGCCGATGATGATGTTCGAGTCCGCCGAAGCGGCGATGCGTTACGCGGAGCGCGTCGCCGCGGCGCTCCGCGGCCAGCTGCAGGCCCTGCCTTTGCATCGGCATACCTCGCAACCGCCGTTGTGGAAAGCGCTCGCCGTTGTTGCGGCGCATACCGGGCGCTGCGATCTCAAGGCGATCAGCGAAGTAATCCGGCTCCTGGCTGCTGCGCCGGCCCCTGCGGGCAAGCCTTCGGACGAAGCGCTCGAGCGGCTGCGCAGCGCGCTGCACGATCTGGGCGTAAGCTTCCTGGGTATCGACAAAGATCAAATCCGCTACGAGCAGCACGGGCATGCGCACAAGCCCGTAAGCATCAAGCAACTGGGGGACGCGCTGATCGAGATTCGCCAAACGCAGCTTGCTCAGGGCAGCGTCGGCCAAGGCTAGCCGGGCCGCAACGCGAGCGCGCTGACATGCGAAGCCCCAAAGTATTCCAGGCTATTCGTAGCGCAGCAAGTACTCCGCCAGCGTATCTTCGCCATAGCGTTCGATCAAGCTTTCGAGTTCCGCCAGTAGCGCATCATCCTCGTCCTCGTCCAGCACCCCTTCGCCCACCAGGCGGGCGCTCAAGCCAGATATCATGGCTTCCCTTACGGCTGCCAGTGTCGGTGGGCCTTCCCGGTTTTCGTCGCTCACCACCTCCTCGATCACGCGAGAAAGCGGCTCGCTGGCAACGGCCCGGACGAAGTCGACAGCCAGCGCATCCTTGCCGAACCCGTCGATCAGGGTATTCAGCTCGTCAATCACCGATTCGCCGATATCAAAGTGATGCATGCGCTCCGCTTCGTTGAACGCAGGCGGCAGCAAGCCGGTAACAAACTCACGGACCATCCCCAAGGTGGGCGGCTCACTGGCGTCCGGATCGTTGACCCGGCTTTCGATGAGTGCGGACAACCTCGGAGTAACGCGGGTTGCGATATCAATTGGATTTCGAATCATGCTTGTCCCCTGCCCGGCAGCGAGTGCGCCAATAATTCATATATAGCAGATTCGGGGTGACCTTACTAACGCAGCTTCTTGGGCTTACCCGGTTCAGACCCAGCGCAGGCTGCGCGGCCTGTCCAGGCGCCGCAGGCCGTAGCGTTCCGCCAGCGCCAGAGCTTGCCGGTATTCTTCCGAAGTGATCGGGCGGTCGAGGGGCGGGCATTCGTAGGCGCGGTAGCAGGGATAATACTGGTCCATGAGGTTGAGATAAGTGTCCGGGGAAATCTCGCGGGCGAGAAACGCCAGCACCTTCTCGCTGTCGGCAAGTCCGCCGGGCAGCACCAGGTGCCGCACCAGCAGGCCGCGCAGCGCGATGCCTCGATCATCCAGGATCAGGTCGCCGACCTGGCGGTGCATTTCCTTGACGGCAGCCTGGTTCACCTCCACGTAGTTCCGAACGTGGGAATACTGATGGGCGGTTTCCGAATCGCCGTATTTCATGTCCGGCATGTAGATATCGACCACGCCATCCAGCAGTCGCAAGGCCTCCGGGCTATCGTAGCCGCCAGTGTTGTATACCAGGGGCAGGCGCAGCCCGCGCTGTGCCGCCATCCATACCGCCGCCAGGATCTGGGCCACCACGTGGCTGGGGCTGACCAGGTTGATGTTGTGGCAGCCTTCCCCTTGCAAGTCGAGCATCATCTGCGCCAGTTCTGAAGGCTCGACTTCCCGGCCGATGCCTTTCTGGCTAATTTCCCAGTTCTGGCAAAACACGCAGCGCAGGTTGCACCAGCTGAAAAAGATCGTGCCCGAGCCGCCCCGGCCACGGAGTGGTTCCTCCTCGCCATGATGGGGGCCGTAGCTGTGAACCACTGCCCGCTCCCCGGTGCGGCACACCGCGCCTTTTACGGTCTGCAAGCGGTTGACGCGGCAATAGCGGGCACAAAGGTCGCAGTCTTCCAGGTGCCGCCAGGCGAGCTTTACCCGTTGTTCCAACTCGCCGCTGCGCAGCAGGCGCAGGTAGGCAGGCTCGAATACTGGCGTGGCCGAGCTCATCATGTTCAAGGCGGCAAGGGTTTGCCCACCGGCATCAGGTACAGGGGCCGCTCTTCCCTGGGCATCTGCAGGATGGAGGCAATACGCGCATCGTCGAATGCCCCTACCACTGCGGCGCCCAGGCCGAGCGCCTGGGCTTGCAGGAATACATTCTGCGCCGAGTGGCCGACCTCGATGTAGACGTAAGGGATCCCTCTGCTGCCATATTTTCGGGTGGTCCGCTCTTCGACTGCGCCGAAGGCGATCACCGCCGACGCGGTTTGCATCCATAGCTGGCCCAGGGCGGCTCGCGCCAGTTCGGCTCTCCGGTCGCCCTCCGAGACCGGGGTGAGAACGTGCCCGGACGGGTCATAGCGGTACACGCCCGGGTCCAGTCCGGTGACGTTCCCGGCTGCGAGGATGATCTCAAGGGGGTAGAGCGCGCCGGCGGACGGGGCCGTGCGTAAGCCATCCGGGCTGGTAATGCCTTGTGCTGACCAGAGGAGTTGCGCAATCTCGTTCAGAGCGAGGGCAGCGCCGCTGAAATTCCGTACTGAGCGGCGCTGCTTCAATGCGCGTTCCAGTGAGAAATGACTGTCGGAGATGGGTTGGGGCAAGTGGATTGTTTTCATCCTGAATCCTTCCGGATTTGCGCTGGCAACATTACCCCCCGCCGCAAGGAAAGCGGCGAGCATGAGCAGGATGGCCAATAATGGCCTGATTGTCATATCGGTGGGCATTGATTCATTATAGGAAGGGCAAAGGCTGTCGCACACTGACTCATTCCTCCAAAAATCTGCACGGACGCTTCCCTGCCAGGATGGCAAGCACCTTGGCGCCATTCACTCTCCCATAGCCTAAACTGAGATTGCCCATGCCTTCCACCCTAAAATCATGCCGGATTTCCGCCTTGTAGCCGATTTCAAGCCTGGTGGCGACCAGCCCACCATTCTCCTGAGGCGCCGAGTGAGTTTTTGCTTTCCTCAAGTTGATGAAGTGCGGGTTGGCTGCCTGACAATTTGTAGATGGCCATGTCAATCAGCGCCGAGGCATGTTCGCCTGGAGTGACAATAGTGACAATCAAGATGAGGGTTATTTCCCCCGAATCAGCAATACCGGCTTCGTAACAACGCGCACCACGACTTCGGCCACACTACCCAGAAGCAATCGGTTGAAGCCCGGAACTAGATTAGGTTGCCAAAATTTCAGCGGCAATCTTTGTTAATGGATTAAATTACACACGTAACACACTGTAGATAATTGATAATTTCTTGTGGGACGCAACTTTATAAGGAACTTTTGGATTTCAGCCTATTAATTCGCAAGGGGCTGAAATATTTGAGGAGGGTAACCGTTTTTTTCGTTGTAGCTGCAGTCCGCTCACGATTCGTTCTCAACCCATTGCACGGAAAACCTGACCAGTTCCGTGGCATTTTTTAGCCCCAGCTTTTCCTTGATATTGGCGCGATGCGCTTCAACCGTTTTCATGCTGCGATTTAGCTCTGTGGCAATTTCGCTGGTTCTGAGACCCCTGCCGATGAGCCGCAGAACATCAAGCTCCTTGTCGCTCAGGTGGGATACCGGGGACGTCGGGGTTTCGAACCGGTTGTCAATGATCCGCTGCAGTATCTTCGAGCGCATTTTTTCGCTGACATAAACTTCGCCGCTCAATATATGCCGGATTGCAATCAAGACCTTTTCTGTGGCCTCCTGCTTCATGATGTAGCCTTTTGCGCCGGCCCTCAACGCCCTTTCGGCATAGAGAGATTCATCATGCATGGAAATCACCAGAGTCTGAATTTCCGGAAAACGTGAGCGCAGGATTTTGACTAGCTCGATACCGGAAATGCCTGGCAGCGACATGTCTACAAGAGCGATGTCAGTGTTGCAGCAACCCTCGCTTTTGGCGATTGCCTCCAGGGCCTGATCTGCATCTCCCGCCTCAAAGCAGACTCGCATGTCGTCTTCGCGGTCGATGAGTTGAGCGATGCCCTGCCGCACGATAGGATGGTCATCGACAATCAGTATGTTGATTTTCTTTCTGGGCTCAGTAGAACCCTGATGCAGGGCTGCTGGTGGCATTGTTTTTTCCTTCATGGCCACGATATATAGATATCGGTTCTTGTTTTTAGACTTTATTCTGTTTTCGTACACTATCATGGGATCATGACATGTGAAAGTGTATTCTAATGACAGCTTCTCGTTATTTTCTGTGTTCAGAGAAGGAAACGCCATTCATGGCAGCGAAATCGGCAATCTGGCCGAGCAGCCTCGGCAGCATCCGGTTAGCAGCGATGACTCCTCCGTAAGGGTCGTCGGTAGGCGCGGCTTCGACCGCATCGAATACCTGGGTTGCCAAAACGCGGTAGCTCGCCTGCTCTACCAGCTGGACGCGCAGCTTCATGTGCAAGCGACTGGGCGAGGGTGTAAATTCCTGTTGCAGCAAGGTGATTTCGGTATCCAGACGCAGGTCGCCCTTGACCATGCCGTCGGCGGGCGTTACCGCTTTGAAGCCTGTCCGCAGCTCCAGCGCGCGCACCAGGAGTGGGCCCAGCATCTTTGCTGGCGTTTCAGCCCAGCGGTTTTTGGCAAAATATTCGAGCCTGTGGGGCTGACGTAAATAAGCCATGCGCACGGTGTCGTAACCAGGCGCAGCGCGAGGTGGACTGACAGTCAGCACGAGAGGGATGGGTTTGACCTGTTCTGTACGGTCAAATTGCGCTTCCAGCAGATAGGTGCGTACCGATTCTGCTTCGGTCGGGCGCAAGGTGGAGCAGCCTGCCAGTACCAGGGCGACCAGCGCCGCGGCGATTTTGGCATCCAGTTTTTTTCCGAAGATATGTTTCAATTCTCTTTCCTCCCCCTATTCGCCAGGGCCTGGCTCAGGCTGAGGCTTGCCAAACAGAAGTGTGTTTGGGCTGCGTTCCAGTTGATCGCTGACACGGCGCAGAGAAGCGCTCAGATCTCTCAGGTCGTCCACCAGCAGCTGTATGCCCTGCAGCGTGCCGGGCACGGCGGCGGCAGAGCGGGAGGTCTCGTTGGCCAGTCGCTCGACCGCTTCGGCGCTACGCCCTGCCCTTTCAATCAGGCGGCCCAGATCGGCGCTGGCACTGGCAGTGTGTTCCAGAGTTTTGGCTGCATTGTCCACGCCGGCTTCGATAGTCGCGGAACGCGCCGCCAGCACGCGCGTTACCGCATCGATCTGTGCGAGGCTGCGCTTGAAAGCGCGGCGATTGTCCTCGTCCAGCACCGCATTGACATTGTCGGAGACGCGGCTGACGTTCGCCAGCAGGCTGGTCAGCGCCGTATCCATGCGCGCCATCAGCGATGGTCCGGTGCGAATCACCGGGTATTTCTCATCGCGCTTTGCCTTCAATAGCGGGGACTGCAGGCTGCCGCCGGTAAGTTCGACGTAGGCGATGCCCGTCAGCCCCTGAGTGCGCAGTACCGCCACCGAATCCTCCTTGACCGGCGTGCCGCGCTCAATTTTGAGCAGCAGCCGTACCCTTTCGGAGTTGGCGGGGTCCAGTGTAATGTCGCGGACATTGCCGACTGCAACGCCACGGTATTTGACCGGTGCATTCAAATTCAGCCCTGAAACCGATTCGTTCATGTAAGCGTAATAGGTATCGTAAATCTTGTAGTATCTGCCACCGGTTCCGAGCCAGAGGAGAATGGCAATCAGCGCTGCAACCAGCGTCAAGGTGAACAGCCCGACGATAGTGAAATTTACTTTCGATTCCACGTTTGCTCCCAGGCCGCACGCCCGCGCGGTCCATAAAAATATGCACGCACCATGGGATGATCCGATTTGGACAGCTCCTCCATGGTGCCCTCCCCCAGCACGTGCCCCTCGCCCAGGATCGCCACCCGGTCGGCTACGCCCCATAATAGATCGATGTCATGGGTGATCATCAGGATGGTCAGTCCAAGCAATTCTTTCAAGTGCCGCACCAATTCGTCAAGGCTGTTGGCACTCAACGGGTCGAGGCCGGCAGTGGGTTCATCCAGGATCAGCAGCTCCGGATCGAGCGCGATGGCGCGTGCCAGAGCCGCCCGCTTGCGCATGCCGCCGGAAAGCTCGGCGGGGTATTTGGCTCCGGCACTGTCCGGTAGTCCCACCAGAGCGATCTTGATGGCGGCGATCTCGTCGATCAATTCACTGCTCAGATCGGTGTGCTCACGCAGCGGCATGCCGACATTCTCCGCTACAGTGAGCGCGCTGAACAGTGCGCCGCGCTCGAACATGACCCCCAGGCGGCGACGCATGATCGCGGCCTGATCACCGCTCATACCCTGCACTTCACAGCCAAACACCTTGATCGATCCGGATTCAGGTTGCTGGAGCTGGATTATTTCGCGCAACAGCGTGGACTTTCCGCAACCGCTGCTGCCAGCCAGCGCAAAAATTTCGCCGCGTTGAACGACGAAGTTCACGTCATCATGCACCACCGCATTGCCAAAGCGGGTGTGAAGGTGGCGGATTTCAATAATCGGCCCGTTAGCGCCATTCATATTTTCAGCCAGTTGAGGACCACGGAAAACAGGGCATCGAAAACAATCACCAGAAAAATTGCCTGGACCACGCTGACTGTGGTCTGGCGGCCTACACTGTCGGCGCTGCCGCTGACCCGGAAGCCCTGAAAGCAGCCCACCAGTGCGATAATCGCGGCAAAAACCGGGGCCTTGCCGAGGCCAGCCAGAAAAGAGCTCATTTTGATGGCATCATCGAAGCGGTCGAGAAAATCGGTAAAACCGACATCGAGCTGGGTTTGGGCCACGATCATTCCACCCAGCACGCCAAGGATGTCCGCGTATACCGTGAGCAACGGCAGCGCCACCAGCAGCGCCAGCATCTTGGGCAATACCAGCAGTTCCATGGGAGAGACGCCGATGGTGTGCATGGCGTCGATTTCCTCGGTGACTTTCATGGTGCCGATCTGTGCCGCGTAAGCCGATCCGGAGCGGCCGGCGACGATAATCGCGGTCAGCAGCGGCGCCATTTCGCGCAAGATGGAAAGTCCCACCAGGTCGGCCACGAAGATATTGGCGCCGTAACGTACCAGTTGCACCGCGCCCTGGTAGGCGACGACCATTCCCATCAGGAAGGCCAGCAACCCAACGATGGGCAAGGCATTGAATCCCGCGATCTGCAGGTTGTACAGGATGGCTCGCCAACGGATGCGTGAGGGGTGCGCCAGAGAGCGCAGCATGGCAACGACGATTTCACCCAGAAAGGCAAGAAGCCCGTTGAATTCATCCAGGTGGCGCCAAACAATGCGGCCGAGCCGATTCAGGGAGCTGTGGCGTGGCAAGCCGGGAGCGATCTTCCCGGATGCATGCGTTTGGATTAGCTGCAATAGTGCTTGATGCTCCGGGCGTACCCCCCGGATTGTAACGCTAAGCCCCATGCGCTCAAGCTGCCGCAGGGTGCGGAAGATCAGCCAGGCGCCCGCGCTATCCAGGGCGGTAACAGCCGCACCGTCAAAAATCACGTCACCGGATGCAGGCCAGGCAAGTTGCGCGAGATGCCGCTCCAGCAACGGGATGCCCTGCAGTGTCCACATCCCGGAGCAGCGCATGATCACGGCCTCGCGTGTTTCTTCGAGGTTTGCTTCAGCTTTCGCTACGAGAGTGGAGGCGCTCATGGAGAGACCTTACTAAACAACCACAGTTGTCAAACTTCGCGGCGCTCCAGGATGGCTTGCGCCAGAGTGCCGCTGTCCACGTGCTCAAGTTCGCCGCCAACCGGCAGGCCGCGCGCTATGCGGCTGGCTTTTACGCCGCGCGAGCGCAGGATTTCGCCGATGTAATGCGCTGTGGCCTCACCCTCAACGGTGAAATTGGTCGCCAGGATCACTTCCTTCACGGCGCCATCAGTGGCGCGCTGGATCAGCCGGTCGAGATGAATCTCCTTCGGACCGATGCCGTCGAGCGGGCTGAGCCGGCCCATCAACACGAAATACAGGCCATGGTAGCTCTGGGTCTGCTCCATCATCATCAGGTCGGCGGGCGTTTCCACAACACACAGCAGGGAAGCATCGCGCCGCTCCGAGCGGCAGAGAGAGCAGACCTCCTCCTCGGTAAAACTGTTGCACAGCCGGCAATGTCGGATGGTGTCGAGGGCATGCGTCAGCGCACCAGCCAGTTTCACTGCGCCTTTCTGGTCGCGCTGCAACAGGTGGTAGGCCATGCGCTGGGCTGATTTTGGTCCGACTCCGGGCAGGCAACGCAGGGCTTCGATCAGGTTTTCGAGGCTGGATGGGGGTTTCATCGGTCATGAGTTATGGGTTATGGGTGATGAGTAATGGACTTCGCACCCATTACCGTTTACCCATTTCCCTTCACCGTCCTCAGAATGGCAGTTTCATTCCCGGAGGCAGACCCAGGCCGGAGGTAAAACCGCTCATTTTTTCCTGGGTGGTGGTTTCCACGCGCCGCACCGCGTCATTCACCGCAGCAGCCAGCAAATCTTCCAGCATTTCCTTGTCCTCGCCCATCAGGCTGTCGTCGATGCTCACCCGCTTCACGTCGTGGCGGCAGGTCATCACCACCTTGACCATGCCGGCACCAGCCTGGCCTTCGACTTCGACCGTGGCCAGTTTTTCCTGCATTTTCTGCATGTTTTCCTGCATTTGCTGGGCCTGTTTCATGATATTGCCCAATCCGCCTTTCAGCATCGCACTCTCCTGTCACTATAGGGGTTTAATCGAGGATTCAATGACTTTTGCGTCAAAATTTTCAACCAGCTTGCGCACGAACGGATCCTGCTCGATCGCTGCCACCGCCAGCGACTGTTTTTCCTGTTTATCCCGGTTTTCGATCTGGGCCGGGGTGTCTCCGGTTACGCTGCCCTCGGTAATGCTGAGCCTGACCGGTTCGGCAAAGTGCTCGGTCACGGCCGCCCTAAGCTTGTCCTGGTAAGGTTTCTCCATCAGGTGGCGATGCGCCTGCGGCACGCACAGCTCCAACAGACCGTTGTCAAAGGATTTCAGCTCGCAGTGCTGGGCCAGCATCTTGGCCATGCCGCCCAGTTTGAGCTGGTTGACCAGGCTGTGCCAGTCGCCGGCGAAAGGGGGGCTTTTTTCCGGGGGGGTATTTGCCTGGGTAGTGGGAACTGGTGTTTCAGGCTGACTCTCTTCTTTGCGTACAATGTGCCTGGCAGGAGGAACCGGGCGTGGCGTTTCGCGGCGAGCCGGGGGCCGGGACGCTTCCTCCAGGGTAAAAGCCAGCATCCGCAACAAAGTCATGCTGAAGCCGGCGAATTCATCCGGCGCCAGATGCAGGTCGCGTCGGCCATGCAGAGCGATCTGGTAACATAACTGCACCTCGTCGGCACCGAAAAGCTGCGCCAGTTCGAGCAGTTTCGCCCGTTCAGGCAGGTCCTCGCCGAGAGCCTCCGGGATGGTCTGCGCCAGGGCAACCTTGTGCAGCAGCGTGCCCAAGTCCTGCAAGGCCGCCTCGAACGACAGGCTGCGTTCTTCCATCCGTTCGGCCGCGGCAATCAGAGCCGGTCCGTCCTTGGCAGCCAAGGCGCCGAGGATTTCAAGCAGGTAGGTCTGGTCGATCGAGCCCAGCATGTCGCGCACCTGAACCTCCCCCACTTGGCCACCGCTGTAGGCGATGGCCTGATCGAGAAGGGACAGTGCATCGCGCATGCTGCCCTGGGCGGCGCGTGCCAGAAGTTGCAGCGCAGCCAGCTCGAAAGGGATGTTTTCCTGCCCCATTACGCGTTGCAGATGGCCGACAATCACCAGGGGAGGCATTTGTTTGAGATTGAATTGCAGGCATCGCGACAGCACCGTCAC
>JAIOJM010000271.1 GCA_019911785.1 Sulfuricella sp.
GGCTACGACACCGATTATGTCGCGGTCAACCATCAGCACTATCAGGCCAGCCTGATCGTGCTGCCGGGTCGGATCGTCGAAAACTGGCCGCCGCAAAGCTTCACAGCGCTGGAGGCCGCCCATTTCGAGGCCATCCTGGAATTCAGGCCGGAGATCGTGCTGCTCGGCACCGGCAGCACCCTGCGCTTTCCTCACCCCCGCCTGACGGAGGCACTGATCCGGGCGCATATCGGCGTGGAGGTGATGGACACCCCGGCGGCCTGCCGCACCTACAACATCCTTGCGTCCGAGGGCCGGAAAGTGGCGGCAGCGCTGCTGCTGAGTCTGTAGGCTGGGGTAAGCGTAGCGCACCCCAGCAGAAGCGGGGGTTGAATCGCCGGGGTTCGGTTCCCTCACCCCAGCCTACGGTAGGGGCAAAATATCCAGGAAGCTGCCGATGGCGTCGAATTCCGCCACATCCTTGGCCGGCAGCCGCGTGTCCGGCCGATGTACCGCGAGCAGATGGGCGATGCCGTAATCCCGCGCCGAGCGCAGCACCGGCAGACTGTCGTCCACCAGCAGCGTGCGGTCAGGATCGAAGCGTTCCACCAACTGGAGCCTGCCCCAGAACTCGGGATGCTCCTTGGGTACGCCGATGTCGTGGGCACAAATCACCGCGTCGAAATAGCCATCCAAACGGGTTTTGCGCATCTTCAAGGCCAGGCTTTTATGGTGGGCGTTGGTCACCAGCACGGTGCGGCGACTGCCGCGCAGCGCCGCAAGAAAATCGGTGACATGCGGATGCACGGCGATGAGATGCTCCACTTCCTCCTTGAGCCGGGCGATGTCCAGCCCCAGTTCGCGCGTCCAGTAATCCACACAATACCATTCCATGGTGCCCACCACCTTGTGGTAGCGCGGCGCCAGCGCATCCTGCGCCGCCTCATGGCTCAGGCCATGCTTCTCGGCGTAGCGCAGCGGCACGTGCTCGAGCCAGAAATGGTTGTCGAAATGCAGGTCGAGCAGGGTGCCGTCCATGTCGAGCAGGACGGTGTCGATTTGATTCCAGTTCAGCATTTTTAAGTCCTGAATATTATTGAGGCCCGAGCACGCGCAACACTTCTTCCAGCGTGGTCAGCCCGGCGTTCACCTTCCCCCTGGCATCTTCGACCATCGGCGTGGCACCGATCTGCCGGGCCAGTTTCGTCATTTCGAGGATGCTGGCGCCACTGGCGATGAGGTCGCGCATTTTTTCATCCGGTTCCAGCACCTCATAAATTCCCAGCCGCCCACGATAGCCCGTGCCGTTACATTTGGCGCAACCCTTGCCGCGAAAGGCGGTGATCTTCGCCGCTTCAAACAGCGGGCCGAGCCGTGCCAGCAATTCCGGCGCGGGCGTGACCGGCTCGCTGCAATCGTCGCAAATGCGCCGCACCAGGCGCTGGGCGATGATGCCTTCGAGTGCGGTGGCCAGCACATAAGGCTTGAGGCCGAGATCGAACAGGCGGGCGATGGTCGCCACCGCCGAATTGGTGTGCAGCGTCGAGTAAACCAGATGCCCGGTGAGCGCAGCGTGAAGCGCCACCTCGGCGGTTTCCAGATCGCGGATCTCGCCGATCAGGATCACGTCCGGATCCTGGCGCAGGATCGAGCGCAGCACGATGGGAAAAGACAGGCCGATCTTCTCCTTGATCAGCACCTGCCCGGCCATGTCGAGATAATATTCCACCGGGTCTTCGATGGTGACGTAGTTCTTGCCGGGATCGGCCTTGTGCTGCAGCAGGCCGTACAGGGTGGTGGTCTTGCCGCTGCCGGTCGGCCCCGTGGTGAGGATGAGGCCCTGCGGCTTGTCCACCATGTTGAGCACTTTTTTCAGGTCGGCCGGCGAGAAGCCCAGCCCCTCGATGCTCTTCACCGCGGAATTGCGGTCGAGGATGCGCATCACCACTTTTTCGCCGTTGATGGTGGGCAGGGTGGAGATGCGCAAATCGACGACACGCAGCGGCGTCTTCACCGTGATGCGGCCGTCCTGGGGGCGGCGGCGCTCGCTGATGTCGAGCTCGGACATCACCTTCAGGCGGGACACCAGCGAGGCGTGAATCTGGTGCGGGATGTGGATCTTGTCGGCGAGCACCCCGTCGATCCTGAGCCGCACCACCACGCTCTTGGTGCGCGGATGGATGTGGATGTCGGAAGCGCCGAGGCGGATGGCTTCGAGAAGGATGGCGTTGACCAGACGGATGGCGGGGGGCTCCTCGGTGCCGCGCAGCAGTTCTTCGAGGGAGCGAGGGTCTTCCTCCTCGTCGATCACGATCTCGATGCCCTCGTAAGGGTCGACGGTGGAGACCAGGGTTTCCAGATCCTCGAACGAGGGCTGCCCCTCGCTGCCGTAAATCTCGGCGATCTTGGCCTTTATCGCCGCCACGTCCGCCATCACCGCCTGAATTTCCAGGCCGGAAACAAAACGCAGGTCGTCCACCAAACCGGAATCCATCGGGTCGGCCACGGCCAGCATCAGGCGCCGGCCTTCCTGCTTGAGCGGCACCACCCACTGCCGCTCGCAGAAGCTCTGCGGAATCAGGGAGGCTATCGCCGGATCGACGTGGAACTCGCCGAGAGCAACTTCTTCCACCAGGAAATCCTTGCGCAGGATGTCACGTATGGTTTTTTCCGGCACCCAGTCGCGCTCCAGCAGCAGCTTGATGATCGGTTCCTTGTGCGTCTGCTGCAGGCGGTGCAGCTCCTGCACCTGCTGGCCGTTGAGCAGGTCGCGCTTGTGGAGCATGATCGCGAGCTGGCTGCGGTTGGTCACCGCCATCTTCGCCAGCGCGCTGATCTCGTAGGTTTTCTTCGCATTTTCTTTCTGCAGCGCGCGATTCTTCTGGATCAGGTCGAACTGCTCCAGTGCAATCGCCACTGTCACGCGCAGATCGTCATCGTTCCATGGCTTGAGGATAAACTTGTAGACCGCGCCCTCGTTGATCGCCCCCATCACCGCACCGGTGTCGGCATGTCCGGTGAGCATGATGCGGATCATGTCGGGCTGGATCGCCTTGGCCTGTTTCAGCACCTGGGCGCCCGTCATCCCCGGCATCAAATAGTCGGAAATCATCAGGTGGAAAGTCCCATTGCGCAGCAGGTCGATGGCCTCCGGGCCATTGTTGGCGAGGACGATCTCGTAGTTTTCCTGGCGGAACACGCGCTGCAGCGCCTTGAGCACATTCGGCTCGTCGTCCACCAGCAGGATGCGGTAAACGGCCGGTTGAGCCGCTTCCGGCGCACCGGCTGGTGGCGTGGCGCCGGTAAAGAATGATGCGTAATTAGCCATATTTCATCCTAAAAACTGTAATTAACCACGAATAACACGAATTTTCACGAATGAACACAAATAGTTAGGGCATAATCTCGCCTCGCCAAACGGAGATATGGCAAGGCATGGTTAATTCATTGATTATTCGTTAACATTCGTGCTTTATTCGTGCAAATTCGTGGTTAATCGCTTTTTTGGGTTCATCTCACCGGCAAATACACCGTAAACGTCGTTCCCACCCCCACCTCGCTTTCCACCTCGATCCGTCCGCCGTGGGCCTGGACAATGTCGTGGCACACCGCGAGGCCCAGGCCGGTGCCGCTGCCCACCGGGCGGGTGGTGAAGAACGGGTCGAAGATGCGACCCAGGCTTCCTTCCGGAATACCGCAACCGTTGTCGTGGATGCGGATACGGATTTCATTCCCGGACACTTCGCTGCGAACCTCGATGCGGCCCCGGTCGGTAATCGCCTGGGCCGCATTGAGCAGCAGATTGAGAAATACCTGGTTCAGGTGTCCCGGCAAACACAGGGTTTTGGGCAATACCCCCAGTTCCAGAACCAGTTCCGCCTTGTCCTTGATCTGTCCGGCAAGCACATTGCAGGCGAAGCGGAGATTGTCGTTAAGGTCGACGACCTCCTCCTCTGCCTGATCGACATTGGAAAAGCCCTTGAGGTCGGACACGATCTTCGTCACACGGTCCGCCCCCTCCATGCTCTCGCCCAGCAGGGCGGTGAAGTCCTCCAGCAGGAATCCCATATCCGCCTCTTGCCATGCGGACTGGAGCTGCGCAATATCCCCCGTCTTCATCAGCGCAGCCAGGCGCGACAGGTCGCGCACGTACTGCTGCGCCGTGCCCAGGTTGCTGCGGATGAAGCCGATCGGGTTGTTGATTTCGTGCGCCACGCCCGCCGCAAGCTGGCCGATGGAGGCAAGCTTTTCCGCCTGGTAGAGCTGGCGCTGCGTCGCTTCGATGATTTTGACCTGCTCCTTG
>JAIOJM010000272.1 GCA_019911785.1 Sulfuricella sp.
CCCGTTAATCCTGGAACAAGCGATTCGCCACAATACGCAGTGGTATGGGGCTGGACCCTAAGAAGAAAATGCGTATTCCACCCAAACCAGCCAGCGGTTACGACGGGAAGTCCCACAGTAATCCCACCGAATGTCGCAAAAGTGCCAGCTTGAGACGGTCATCGCCTGTCGTCGAATGACCGTTCAGCCTAAGATTAAGAGACACTCAGTAGCCCCTGCCAGGCTGTCCGTATTATTGGGTGTTATTATAGAGACGCAGAAAAATGAAAGTTCTTGCAGATCAAGCCATTACACAAGCATAATTGGCGCCATAAATATTAATTGTTAGAAGTCGCTATCAACACACATATGGCCTACTCACCGGAACAAATAGCCGCCTTCGTTGGTGCCGCTGCCTGGCTACCTCAGCTTGCGACTTGGGCGTACAGGCTTTATCGCAAACCTAAGGTCGTCATCATTCCAGACACCCGTGCCGAGCTGGGATACACCAACTTCGGACCGATCTTCAACATTCGCCTAGCAGTCTCGGGAGACGTTCACGACGTTCTACTAGATAACTTCAGCGCTGAAGTAAGGCACGAAAGCGGGGACGTCAAGACGTTTAGGTGGCAAGGAACAAAGGAAACCTTGAGCCAGGTCCGAGACTCAAGCGGAATCTGCCAGACCGTGGAGAAGGATGAGACTGGCATCGCGATCAAGGTTCGCCCAGATGCGCTAGTGGATAAGTTCTTTCGGTTTCAAGACCCTAGCTTCGCCTCAGCAACTAGGCCACTACTCGACGAAGTCTTGGCACATTACGAATATCTCCTTGCCAAAGGATCCGACGCCCATGAGGCTCTGATGGGGTCGGACAAACTTCATACGCTCCTCAGCGCCTATCGGTCCAATTTCTCCTGGCGCCCTGGGAAGTATGTCGCAGTATTTCAATGCAAAGCAATTCACAGCGCCATAGCTCAAAGCCCAGCGCAATTTAAGTTTGAGCTAACGCCTCAAGATGTTGAGAGACTGCGCCAAAACTTCGACTTGTTAGAACCGTATTTCGAGTGGCACACATTCTACGGCAAGCAGGGAAAGGTCACAGCGGAGCCTACCTTCAATTGGGCGTACCCAAGCATTAGCCGCTAAAGGTCTCTCTCCTCTATGCGTACGGCGACTTCTAATCTCTCCATCGAGGCGAGGTACAACGATGTTCCGCCGTTGACCACGCCTCATGTCGAACGTTGGGCACGTTAACGACCGCTTTGTGCTGCTGAACGGACTTGCAACGAGTAACCATGATCGCCTGCTTCGGGTCGATTCGAAGCCATCAGCGCTTCCCTCAAGGGCTAGCTCATGTTTTGCGAGTTGGGCGAAAAAGCCCACCCAACACGACCAGGACATAGGAAGCGGTGCCCATGCTGCCGCCGATCAGCACCGACACCGCTTTCTATCGCAATGTTGCCTGCATACCGCCGATGACACCCCGGAGAAGCTGAACTACCCTCGATGGCGAGCATGGTAGAAGGATTGTTCCACGCCCTGATGGAATTGTAATTGCAGTAGCATCCCCCGTGGCCATGGCATTCATGTGAGATATCGGCCGGACCGCCATCGCGCGTTCTACCTCAACAGGCCTGAAATGACGACATCCACCGCCTCATCGGGCGTCAGGCCATGGGCCATCAGGGTTTCGAGCTGTTTCTGGTCGACCGTGCCCACCGCCGCCTCGTGGGTAACCATGGCCTGTGGGTGTTCCACCCTGACGATGGGTTCGGCACTGGCCACGGCATGGTCGCGCACGATCTCCTTGCAGTCCATGTGGCCGCGCGCCCCGGCAGCCTTGCCGTGGGTCACCCCGATTACGGCGCTGGTGGCCTCATCCTCTACCGCGACGCGCGACTTGATCAGCCCCCGTGCATCCTCACCCTCCAGGATCAGTTCGTCCCTGATACGGATCTCGTCCTTGCCATGGCCGTATACCCGGGCGGTGATCTCGGCTACGCCCTGCTTTTCCACCACCACCCGGTAATCGATGTGCAG
>JAIOJM010000026.1 GCA_019911785.1 Sulfuricella sp.
CCAGCTGATCAGCAACGAAAACGACATCAAGATCAAGCGCCTCGCCGGCAAGCTCGACCGCGTGCTGGTCGACGCGCCCTGCAGCGGGCTCGGCACCCTGCGCCGCAACCCCGATCTCAAATGGCGCCAGAAGCCGCAGGACATCGAGGAGCTGACGCGGAAACAGGCCGCCATCCTCACCGCTGCCGCGCGCCTGGTCAAAGTCGGCGGACGGCTGGTGTACGCCACTTGCAGCATCCTCGCGGAGGAAAACGAGCAGATCGTCGAGGCCTTCCTCGCAACGCATCCGGAATTCGAGTTGCGAGCCGCCAGCGAGGTGCTGGCGCAGCAGAATATCCCGCTGGACACGGGCAAATACTTCAAGCTCGCGCCGCACCTGCATGGCACGGATGGATTCTTTGCCGCGGTGATGGAAAGAAAAAACCCGGTTAAAGCCTAACTGTTCCTGCTTGTGCTGACTGGTAGCCCATTTAAGGAACCGCTGATTTATTCGTCGCACCGGCGAAAGCCGGTGTCCAGTGCTTTGAATTTTCTAGATTCCGGCTTTCGCCGGAATGACGATTTCTCATTTAATCAGCGCTTCCTTAGAACTCATATTCCGCCTGCATTCTGAAGGTATGATCTGGCGTCGCGTCAGTGGTGCCTATCAACCATGCTGCGTTGTACTTGATGGCCTGGTGTCCACCGAGAGCGATTTTCCCGAAAATGGCGGGGCCGAGTTTGTGTTCCTGTGCATTATGCTGTGCCCAGTGATTCCATACGCCCGTTTCCCCGAAACCCTGCAATCCAAACTCGAATTCCTTTTTCCAGCGATATTTTGCCTGCCACTGGTACTGGAAGACGGTTTTATGTGGCTCACTATCCGGATCTGTTTCGCCTCCGAATTTCCGCTCAAATAGCAGATTGCCATTCAACTGCAACTTGTCGAAATCGGTCTGAAACAACGGGCCAAATTTGAATTCATTTGGCTCCCCCTTCCGGTTGACGGGAAATTCGAACTCGGTGATCAAACCGACTTCCAGCGGGTATTTTCCGGTTTCGGTTAACTGAAACTTGTTTTCCCACTCCAGAATATTCAATCTGGGTTCCGGGGCTTCATGTTCGGTCTTTAGATATAATTCCGTAAACCAGTACTCGGTGGCGCCGTAACCGAAGCCGAGGCTTGTCACCTGCGCAGTGTTGCCGGATGGCATTCTGGCCGATCCAGACTTGAAATCCACTTCCTTTTCACCATGTTCCACGGTAGGCAAATAGACGTAATCCGCCGGACCTGCAAAGACCGAACTACAAAACAGTGTGCCAATGCTAAGCGCCAGTAAACTTTGTTTCATGAAATATATCCCTCAAGAGTTAGTTTTTAATTGAAGTGAACGACTGGCCAGCCTCATGCCCGCTGCAATGGCGACCAAGGTAATAATGTAAAAAATGAGCTGCATTCCAGCTGGTCTTGGATCGTATCCAACCAGGCTATGAAGCAGCATGCCGGGCACTGAAGTCGCGGGTAACGCAATCGATGTATCCCAGAGTGGAGCGGCCAGGCTCGGAAGCAGATTGGCCTGGATCAGGAAATGCGCCGCCTGAGATGCCATGCCGGCGGCCAGAAGCAACACCAGCATTCCGGTTGCGATAAAAAACCAGCGCAACGGAACGCGTAGCAGACCCCTATACACGGTGTAGCCGACTGCAATTCCTGAAAGAACCCCGATGAGACCTCCCAGCAGAATCGCCGATACACCTGACCCTTCTGATGCTGAGACTGCGTAAAGGAAGAGCACCGTCTCGGAACCTTCGCGGAGTACTGCCAGGCCGACCACGATGAACAGAATCGATCGTTCCTGCTTCCCATCGAGAACAGCCCTGCCAACATTAGTTGCCTCGGCCGCCATTGCCTTACCGTGCGACGACATCCAGATGTTGTGCCAGGCCAGCATGAGCACCGCGATGCTCAGCACCAGTGCATTAAAAATTTCCTGGCCAATACCCTCCGCCATTCCTGCAATAGCACCAGTGGAAGCCGCAACCAGTGCGGAACCGGCCAAACCAGCCATCAGCCCGGCGAATAGCCAGCGATTACGACCAGGTATTGAGCGCGTCGCCGCGGCAATAATACCGATGAGAAGCGCAGCCTCAAGCACTTCACGAAATACAATCACAGCGGTTGCAAACATTACAGTTCTCCTGAAGCTACTGGACGACAATCACACCCTGGGCGATTTTTTCATTGAATTCACCGAAAAATCGGTAGCGTCCGGCTGCAAGGGGTCCCACAAAAATCGTTGCAGTGGATAGCCCGGCAATCACTTTTTCCCGATTGAGGTCATGACTCTCGAACTCCTCAGGCGTAGCATCACGATTTTCAACAAACAGCTTGATTTTTTTACCGGCCGGAACGGTTAACTCCGCTGGCTGGAAACGGTGATCCTTAATCACCAACGTATAATCGCTATCCCCAGCCACAGCTACATTAGTGCCATAAACAGCCATAGCACCCAGGACAGCAAGCGACATCTTCCGACACAAGGTTGAAACAAAATTAGTTGGTTTCATATCAGCTCCTGAAATCAAATCAATCCAAATTAATTGATAACTATTCATATTTTATATGAGAATAATTATCAATTGCAAATCATTCCTTCCTGTCAAACTAAAAATCCCCACCTCGTGACGACGTACTTATTCAGGATTAGTATTCCAGAAGCGAATATTCACGCATTCTCGACTCTCTAACCAAGGCGCAACCATGAAACGCAGACCCGATACTCGTAGCCTCTCCTCCCCGCTGCTGATCGGCTTGGCTGCCGCCTCGCTGGCGGGAGGTGCGCTCGCCGCCGATACACCCAAACGCAAGACTGGTCTGTGGGAAATAAACACGCAGATGGAGGGAATGCCAAGCATGGGCGCCATGCAGCAGTGCATCGACCAGAACACTGACGACCTTATGCAGCAAAGCGCGAAGAAGGAAAAACCCGACTGCAGCGTGATGGACGCCAAGTCCCAAGGCAGCAAAATCACCATGCATTCGGTCTGCAAGTTCGAGGGCACCACGGCAACGACCGATGCAGTGTTTATCGGCGCCTTTGATTCAGCCTACAAGGGCGACATGAAGACTCGCTACAATCCGCCGATGCATGGCGTAAGCGAATCGAAAATGACCATGGAAGCCAAATGGATCGGCCCCTGCAAACTCGGCCAGAAGCCCGGTGAGGTGATCATGCCGAACATGAACGAAATGATGAAGGACCCGAAAATGCAGGAGATGATGAAATGGCAGAAATAATGGGCCTCGCAGGGCTGAGCGGCTTGTCGCCCAGTACCAAAATATCTTGAATTGCTGCGGTCTGCTTCTGCGTTTTTTTAATCCCGCAGGGCCAAACGCGCCATTTCCATCGCCCCGTCCTTCGTCTTGTGTCCTGCGACAAAGCGCCCCCGATGGCAGAACACGCAGCCTTGCATGCCGACGACGGCGTCCAGCTCTTCGCCGTCCAGCCCGGCCCAGGCTGAAGGCAGGGACTTTCGGTTATTGAAGCTTCCCGCGCGATCCGGAACGGCGGTCACATGCCATTTCGCCTGGGCATCAGGGGAAATCACGTATAGAAGGTGCTCGTACTCAAGCGATCCCAATACGGTATCTTTCCACGGCACGTCGTGCTCCAGCACCAGCAACCGCCCTGCTTCCTGCAAAGCCCCTTGCGCCACAGCGGCGCGCGCCTTTTCAAATCCGTTGGCGTCCCTGATCGTGTTTTGCAGAATGGCTGTTGCCAGGCTGACGGCACGTTCGAAGGCCTCATTCCTGGCTGAAGCGGAGGTGATATCCTGCCAGCCGGGATTGAAACCGCCAAGGACCGTGGAAATCGACATCAGCGTAACGGGCAGGGTTTCCTTGGTCAAGGTAATGCCGCAATCCATGGCGTCCACGCCTTGCACCAACCAGCGATCGACCCTGGACGCCGCGGCCTCGGATTCACAAAGCTCAGCCCCCAGTTCGCGCCATACCAGGCCGAACGAACTGTAAGGGATGCCGTTTTCGCGCGCTTCCTTGTACTCCAGCTGATGATGGTCGAAGCGGCCGGTCGCCGGGTCAAAAACACGCCCCACATCGAACAGGATGTCTGCTGCGTCCAACTGCTCCTGGTCGCGCGTACGCAGAATGGGCAAAGCGGGATTGACCAGGCGCAATGTCGCCGCCGCCAGCACATCATCGGCATGAAAGGACCCGGAGTGGGTGGCTGCAACAGCGCCGGGGCGCCGGAGGATTGTATAAAGATTCGACACGTTACTTCTTTCTGAATTTTCAGGATGTCGGGCTGAAGCCCGACCTACAATGGCCATTATCCTACAGGATGGCAAATCAAGTTGCGAAACCGGCAACGCGGGATGCCAGGCATTGTTATACTTCATCCGCCCGACAGGTAAAATAGATCGCTTCCACGGCAACATTCCCCCGACTTGAAGAAATCATTTTGAAAAAAATACTCATCACCATACAGGGCAAGACCCTGATCCTTCACTACCAGGTCAAGCATGGACTGGTGCGCAAGGGATCTGGCTGGGCAAGCTATATCCAGGTTTTGCCTTCCGCCGAGCTGGCCCGGTTCGACCTGAAAGGGCTGACCCCGGAAATGTTTTGCGTGAACATTTCCAACATGGTGAATATTCGCGGCGTGTTTTCCGGCCAGGTAGAAAACGAGCGGCAGGTTCCCGTGGCGCGCTGGGAAATCAATCCCGAAGATTACCTGCAAGCGACCAGCGCACAGGCGGCGAAACTGACGCATCTGCAAATCGTGGATTTGCTTGCCTCATTGCCGGGCTACCTTCAGGAAACGGACAACCAGTTCATCGACTTCGAGGAGCGCGTCGTCCCCCTCGGGACGGGCGAACCCGATGCTTTCAGCGGCTATCGGCTGACCATCGTGACAGAGGACATCGAGGACAAGATCGCCCCCTATGCCTATTACAACCTGGACACCCACACGCCGGAAGGATGGCAAGGTTATCCGCCGCCGCAAGCGGACTACGAGCCGATACGAACCGCGCTGGGGAACAAGCTGCAGGCCATCCGGGAAGCCGGCGTGCAGATCACGCAGGTTGACGATGAAACCGATTACGCCATCGCGGGTTAAGCCCTTACCCGTTTTTTTCATGCCCGGGCTGTATAATCGCCCCCTTTTTTCGAGTAACCCGCCATGTGGTTTAAAAGCATCTTCATTTATCGCCTTCCTGCCGACTGGACCATGAGCGCCGCCGCCTTGGAAGAAAAACTGTCCCGCCAGCCGCTGCAACCCTGCGGTGGCCTCGACAAGCAAAGCCGTGGCTGGGTTTCCCCCCAGGGTGACGGGCCTCTGGTCCACGCACTGAACCGGCAGCTGCTGATCGCCCTGGGCGTGGAGCAGAAACTGCTGCCCGCCTCCATCGTCAACCAGTTCGCCAAGGACCGCATCGCCGAACTCGAAGCGCAGCAGGGCCACCGCGTCGGGCGCAAGGAGACGAAGGAGATCAAGGAACGCGTCACCGACGAACTTCTCCCCCGGGCGTTCGCGCATCGGCGCACGACCTTCGTCTGGATCGACCCGGCCAACGGCTGGCTGGTCGTGGATGCGGCCTCCCCGGCCAAGGCGGATGAAGTCCTGGAACTGCTAGGCAAGACGCTGGACGACCTGCCGCTCAAGCTGTTGCATACCAAACTCTCACCCGTTACGGCCATGACCGGCTGGCTCGCCGGCGGTGAAGCACCATCCGGGTTCACCATCGACCGCGAACTGGAGCTCCGTTCCATCGACGAGGGCAAGGCGACGGTCCGCTATGTCCGCCACGACCTGGAGGGGGATGAAATCCGCGCCCACATTGCCGCCGGCAAGAGTGCCACCCGGCTGGGAATGACCTGGAACGACAAGATCTCCTTCGTCCTCACCGAGCAGCTCCAGATCAAGCGCCTCGCCTTTCTGGACATCCTCAAGGAAGAAGCCGAATCCCAGGCCGAAACCAGCGACGAGCTGTTCGATCTCGACTTCACCCTGATGACCGGGGAGCTGGCCCGCTTGCTGGCCGATCTGGTCGAGGCGCTCGGCGGCGAGAACGTTTAGCAGGCGTATACCCAAGCCGGGTTGGGACGGCGCTGCCGACCGTTGGCAAATCTAGACAAACTGAATGATCAGCAGTACAGTTAACAGCATGTTCAGCACTCGATTTCAGCGCCTCGTGGTTATTTCCGGTCATGCGAAAATTCGCATGACCGAACGGGACATCAGTGAGGCAATGCTGCTTGAAGTGATCGATTCCGGCGAGACGCGCTACAAGGATTCTTCTCACCTGTGGGCCTTCAAGGAATTTCCGGCGCGACATGACAACCTGTTATGCGCGGTATTGGTGTTGGAAGACTGCGTAGTCGTTAAAACGGTTATGCATCATTTCACGGTTTTGTAGGAGATCGCCATGCACACCACGTATTTTGATGAGGACGATATTCTCGTCATTCGCCTGTCCGACAAACCGATTGTCCGCGAAGTGTCGCAAAGCTGGAACACGCACATCAGCTATGCCGAAGATGGTAGCGCGGTGGAAGTAGTCTTGCTGGAAGCGCGCGCCAATGGCGCATATCCACTGGAAGTGCAGCATGCACGGGCAGCTTGAACGTGGCGTGACGCTTTAACTACCGCAGGTCACGTCCCACATGTACCACAGTAATTTAGACAAGTAGGGCGAATTAGCGTAGCGTAATCCGCCGAATGGGTTTCACCATGCGGCGCAATGCCCTTCGGTTATTTTGCCCTACGCGGGCTTCAGACTTGAATCCGCCGGGCTTATTAAAGCCGAATAATTTCGAGAATCCCGCTTTCCTTCTCACTTCGCATTCAAATCATCGTCCTGGTAGTACTTGGTGCCCTGGATCGTCGCCTGCAACGCGAGTCCGTTCTCAGTGAGCTGGTACAGGTCAACCCCCGGCGCTACCGTAATCGCACCTGCCGCAGCGCCTCCCTTTTCGCCGGACTTGGCGGCGGCGTCCGCCTGGGCACTCGCTTCCCAGCCACTCTCGGCGAATTGCTTGAAAGCATCGTGGTTCGCGAACACGAAAACACCGCGGAAGTCCTTGACGCCCAGGCCCAGCCCTATCCCGCCGGAGATCATTTTCATGTAAATATCCTTGCCGCTCCGGTTGTCATGCGCCACCCCGGAACCACCTGCGGCTGAGAAAAAGATCAGATTGACCCCGACGTTGCTGAACACGGCGTATCCCGCCGCTTTCTGTATGCTTGCCTTGGCGGCAGGATGCACCTTGTAGAGCTGCGCCAAGGTCTCCTTGCGCATCTTCCGGATCTCGTTTCGCTGCTCGTCCACGGAGGCCGCAAGGGCCGATCCGGCTATCCCGCAAAGAGCCATCACAGCGACAATCGCTGCGAGAATATTCAGGCGGCAGGCATTTGGACGCATATTTTTCCTTCCGGATCTATCTGTGAACAGCCATAGTAACCCCGTGCCGCCGGATGAACAATCGAACTGAATTGGCCTGGCTGCATCAGACACATTCAGGCAGGAAACCTGCCCCTATTTCATTATTGTGCAAAGGTTCGGTTAAAATGCCTGTCCCGGCACCGATCCATGCAGCCCCTGCGCCGGTTCGAAATCCGGTGACAGCGGGGCGATCCAAAGATTGATGGCCATGACGAGACGATATGAAAATAGCGGTAAGTGAATTAATCGTAAGGTATCTGGAGCGCCTGGGGATCGAAGTTATCTTCGGGATGCCGGGCGCCCATATCCTGCCGGTCTATGACAGCCTGTACGACTCCAACATCAAGAGCGTACTGGTCAAGCATGAGCAGGGTGCGGCGTTCATGGCCGGGGGCTATGCCAGGGCCTCGGGGAAAATTTCCGCCTGCATCACCACGGCCGGTCCGGGCGCCACCAACCTGGTGACGGGGATCGCCAATGCCTATGCGGACAAGCAGCCCATCCTGATCATTACCGGGGAAACATCGACCCATATCTTCGGCAAGGGCGGGCTGCAGGAGAGTTCCGGCGAAGGCGGCAGCATTGACCAGGTCGCGTTGTTTGCCGGTATCACGCGCTACCACAAACTGATCGAACGCACGGATTACCTGCCCACTGTGCTGAACCAGGCGGCCAAATATCTGCTTTCCAAGACACCTGGCCCCGTGGTGTTGAGCATCCCCTATAACGTGCAGAAAGAAATGGTGGATGCATCCATCCTGGATCAGATTTCATTCGCACGCATGACCGGCGAATGCGTGCTCGCCGAGCAATACATCGATAAGAGCGTGGAGCTGATC
>JAIOJM010000273.1 GCA_019911785.1 Sulfuricella sp.
ATCCAGCCGCCCATGGCATGCACCACCACGGAGCCGGCAAAGTCATGGAATTCCGCCCCGAAAGTCCCTTTCAGCCAGTCCTGCACGCCGAAGTGATGATTCCAGGCGATGCCCTCGAAGAAGGGATAAACGAAGCCCACCAGGAGGAAAGTTGCCGCCAGCTGCGGATTGAATCTGGCCCGCTCCGCGATGCCGCCGGAGACGATCGCCGGAATCGCCGCGGCAAAAGTCAGCAGGAAGAAGAACTTGACCAGATCGTAGCCGCTCTTCTGCGCCAGCACCTCGGCACCGGAAAAGAAATTCACCCCATAGGCGATGCTGTAGCCGATAAAGAAGTAGGCAATGGTGGATATGGCGAAATCCACCATGATCTTCACCAGTGCGTTGACCTGATTTTTCTTGCGCACCGTACCCAGTTCGAGGAAGGCGAAACCTGCATGCATCGCCAGCACCATGATCGCGCCCAGAAGGATGAACAATACGTCGCTACCGGTCTTGAGATTTTCCATCGTCGCTCCAGAGAAATGTTTCACCCCAAACAGCAATAATTGGGCCAGAATTGAATTGCCCTGTTTCGAATAGGAACTTTCCAAAACAGTGCACTTAATGACGCACCAACTTAGTGCAAGTATCCATTATGCGCTCCGGAACGGTGCTTGACTGAACCGGTCAATTGACAACATGCCGTCACCTGCTAGTGTTAAAGCATGATGAATAAGTTGCTTTACCTTGATGCCAACATCCGGATACCTCCTGCTTTCCAGGCGATGGCATTGCTTGTTGTTTCCGCGCTTTTCTGCCTGTCTGGCGCTCATGCCGGTACGGAATCCGACGATACCATCAGTGCATCTTCCGTGGTTTTCACCCAAGCCAAACGAGATGCCATTGCAGCACCGGATATCCTGCCCGATCAGGGGGAAAGCACAAGAGTTGCAGTGCTGTCTGAAGAAGACAGGCGGCTTCGAACGCAGGCGCTAATTTGGGGCGGAGCCGGCGCCGTCGTGGCCTATGGCGCCGCCAACTGGTGGAAGGATGGATTCTCCGGGGGTTTCCGCACCGTCAACGAAGGCTGGTTCGGACAGGACACCTATACTGGGGGCGCTGACAAATTGGGTCATGCCTACTCCACCTATGCAGGAACCCGCCTGCTCGCCCGCGCCTTCGAATGGGCAGGAAACGACCGGGACGACGCTATCGTCCTGTCAGCCGCAACCGTATTCGGCACCCTGTTGGCGGTGGAAACCCTCGACGGATTCTCGGAACGATACAAGTTCAGCAAGGAAGATTTGATCATGAATGCCGTCGGCACCGGGCTGGGCCTGTTGTTCGAGAAAAACAAACGCCTCGACGACCTGTTCGATTTCCGCCTGCATTACTGGCCTTCCGGCGATGCGAAACGGCTCAACCAGGTAGGACCGATCGGCGACCATTCGGGCCAGACCTATCTGCTGGTCGCCAAGGCAACCGGCATACCGCAACTGAGAAACCATGATGTATTGCGCTACTTCGAACTGGCTGCTGGCTATGGTACTCGAGGCTACGAGCCCAACGAGGGAGTGCCCTACCCTGACCGGCACCGCAACCTCTACTTCGGCATTTCGCTGAATATTTCGGAGATATTGAGGAACACGGTGTTTCGCGATTCTGCAGAGAAAAGCCGCAGCCAGCGCGTCACCGAAACCGTCCTGGAATATGTTCAGGTTCCCGGCACCGCCGTGCTGGCCGACCACCGGCTTTAGCCGTTACTGGGAGTCGATATCCAGTCCGAAGCGATGGGTATGATTGATGGCGTTGAGTAGCGGTTTGAACGGGATGCTCGGGCCGAACCTCTTGACGATCGCCATGAACGGAAGATCCGGGCCATTCGGGTCGAACTGATAGCGACCGGAAGTCATGTCGTCGAACATCTGGCGCAATTCCTTGTCCATCGCATCCACCCAAGGCAGGATCATGCTCTTGCGCTCCTCGTCGTCCTCGACGATGGCGCGCAATTCGTCCACTTCGTAAACCGCCTGGTGAACCAGATCGATGTATTCGTCTAAAGTTTTCGGGTTTTTCATAGCCACTCCTTGTACCGCTAGGATAAAACAATCGGGGGCGTCCCGCAGGCCGCCCCCCAAGTTGCTGCCGTAAAGGTTGTTATTCTCTACTTCTTGGCAATTTCCTCAAGCCTGGTCGCGCGGACCAGCTGGCCGTCCAGCGCTGCTTCCTGAGCGGTGCCGCCGTAGGCGATGGTGATCAACTGAGAATAATACATCACCGGGATGTTGAACTTGGTGCCGAAGCGCTTGTTCACCTCGCCCTGGTAAATCTCGACGTTGGCCTGGCACAGTGGGCAAGGCGTGACGATCATCTCGGCGCCATGATCGTAGGCGGACTCGATGATGTCCTTGATCTGTTTCTGGCTTTTCTCCGGCTCGGAGAAGGCCAGCGCGCCGCCGCAGCAGGTCACCTTCTGGTCGTAGGATACCGCTTCCCCGCCCATCGCCTCGACCAGGTTGTCGAGGTACATGGGATTTTCGAATGATTCACCGGCAAGACCGAAAGGCCGGTTGGTCTGGCAGCCGACATAGCCGGCGAACTTGATGCCCTGCAGCGGGTTTGTTACCCCCTTTTTCAGTGCATCGAAACCAAAATCCTCGACCAGCACTTCCGCCATGTGGCGCGCTTGCTGATTACCCGCGTAGGTCAGACCCGCTTCATTCAACGCTGTATTGGCTTCGGCCAGCGTCTGCGAGCTGTGCGCAAGGCGCTCCTTGGATTCACGGGTGGAAAGCCAGCACGCCGCACAGGTCGCGACCAGGTCCATGCCCGGGTTATGCTTTTCCGACAGCGCCATGTTGCGAGCAGACAGCGTGATGCGCGGCAACTCGCCACCTTCGGCATAGCCGATGGACGCGCCGCAGCAGTTCCAGTCCGGGATTTCCTTCAGTTCGATGTCCAGGTATTTGCACATCGAATTGGTCGACTTCAGGTAGTTGTCCGAGGACGCCTTGGTCTGTGACGAGCAACCGGGGTAAAACGAGTAAGTCTTTTTAGCCATCATTGACTCCATATATCGTAAACATCGCGAAGCGATCCCACATCACTCTCCCCCTCTGGGGGAGAGGTAGGAGAGAGGGCATCAGGCGAAATTCTTGCGGCGGTCTTCGATTTCCCGCGCTTTCTTCAGCATGGCATGGAAGCCGGCCTTGTCCTTGACGCCGTGCCCACCGAACAGCTCCATCGGGTTCAGGCGTTTCGCCTTCACCATGCCCAGGCCGACGCTCTGCATCGCCATGGCGTTCTTGATGCCCTGGGCGAAACCGTCCTTGAAATAAATGCCGAGAGAGAGCTTGAGCTCGTTGACGCGGCCGGTCTGCGCCAGATTGTTCCAGAACATGGTAGCAAACTGCTGCGTCGGCTGCTTCTTCGGCGATAGTCCCAGGCGGTGGGCGTAATTGGCCAGCCCGTGCATGATATGGGTGATCGGCAGCTTGCGCGGGCAGCGCACGACGCAGTTGTAGCAGGAAGTACACATCCACATCGAATCGGAGGTCAAGACCTCCTCGCGCTTGCCGGCGCGGATCATCATGAAAATTTCCTGCGGCGGATGCGCCCAGTGCGGGCCGAGCGGGCACGAGCCGGCGCACACGCCGCACTGCATACACATCTTGACCCATTGGCCTTCCTCGACCATTTCCTCAACTTCCTTGAGGAAATTATTGCGGTATTTTTCGCTCATTTGCCGTCTCCTAGAAGCCCTTCATCGGGCTCATACCGATTTTCTGGATCAGTGCCGCGTAATCGTTGATCAATTGCGGCACGCGCTCGATGTCGGTAATCGCGACCTCGAAGGTGGACACACGCTCTTCTTCCAGTGCCATGTTTTTCAAGGTGTCGCCGATCTTGCTCATGCGGACGCTGGCCAACTCGGAGCCCTTGACGAAGTGGCACTGGTAGTCGTCGCCGTGCTTGCAGCCCATCATCATCACGCCATCGTAGCCACTGCTCAGCGCGTCGTTGATCCAGATGGTGTTGACCGAACCCAGGCAGCGCACCGGGATGACGCGCACGAATGCGCTATAGACATTACGGTTCATCGCTGCCATGTCGAGCGCGGGATAGGCGTCGTTTTCGCAGGCCAGAATCAGGATGCGTGGCTTCTCGGAAAACTCGTCGGGAACATCCACCGCTTTCAGCTGCGACCCCACAGTATCAACCGAGTAGTTCTCGAAAGAGATCACGCGCACCGGACAGGCGCCCATACAGGTGCCGCAACGGCGGCAACGGGATTCATTGAACACCGGGAAGCGTTTCTCGTCCTCGTCGATGGCTCCGAATGGGCACTCCACCGTGCAGCGCTTACACTGGGTGCAGCCCTCTAGGCGTACTTTCGGGAAGCTCAGATCGCCTGAACGCGGATGCGCGGCGCGGCCCAGACCCGCATTTTCGATTGCCTGGATCGCCTTCATCGCGGCGCCGGTGGCGTCTTCCATCGCCTGCACCATGTCCATCGGACGGCGCACCGGACCGGCGGAGTAAATGCCGGTACGGCGAGTTTCATAAGGGAAGCAGATGAAGTGCGAATCGGTGAAACCATACTTCAGTTGCGGGACGTCCGGGCCCTGACGATAGTTCAGATTCAGCACGGAAATCGGCTTGACCCCACCCTCAGCCTGGGATGCGTTGTAAGCTTCCAACAGAGAGTTGTCGCCGCCTGCAGCCGCAATTTCAGCCTTCAACTTGGAGTCGATGTCGACACCGGAATTCGGCACTTGACCGGTGGCCAATACAACCAGGTCGGCATCGTCAATTACAGTCTGGTCGTTCAGGATCAAATCGTGGAAATTCACCTTGCACTGGTTGCCGGCAGCTTCGACGCTGGAAACCTTGCCCTTGGTGAAAGTCACGCCCTTGTTCTGCCCGCTGCGGTAGAAATCCTCACCATTGCCGGGCAGGCGGAGATCGGTGTAGATCACCACCGTATCGATGTCGGGATTGGCATCCTTGAAATACATCGCCTGCTTGACCGAAGTCGAGCAGCAGGACCCGGAGCAGTAAGGCAGGTGCTTGCCGGTATCGTCGCGCTGACCGGCGCACTGGACGAACACTACCCGCTTCACTTCGCCGCCGTCGGTGGGGCGCTTGATCGCACCGCTACCGGCTGCCTTGGCAAGTGCTTCCAGACCGGCCTGATCGACCACGTTGGCGGACTTGCCATAGCCGAGTTCAGGCAGGTTGTTGGCATCGTACAGGGAGAAACCGGTGGCCTGAACAATGGCGCCGACTTTCTCGGTCGCCGTAGAGCCGGACTCGGTGCTGATCTCGACTTCAAAACGACCTGGAGCACCGCCAGTCTGGCTGGTGAAGGCGTTGAGGTAAACTTTGATATTGGCGTCGGCCTCGATCTCCGCAGCCATTTCCGCCACTGGCGTAGCTTGCGGATCGGCATACGGCGACTTGCCCGGCGAACGCTTGTGCAGCTTGGCGGCCCAACCGCCGAGGGCGCCGGATTTCTCCACCAGCACCACCTTGTAGCCTGCCTTGGAGGCCTCCAGCGCAGCGGTCATGCCCGACACGCCGCCGCCCACCACCAGCACGCTGCGCACGGTAACGGCAGCCGGATTGCCCTCAGGCAGGGTCATTTTCTTCACTTCGGCGCAGCCCATGCGGATATAGTCTTCCGCCATTTCCTGCGTGGTTTCGCGCGCCTCGTCGGTCTCCGGCTGGCACCAGATCACGCCTTCGCGCAGATTGGCACGCGATACGGCGACATCGGTGAACCCGAACGCCTCGGTCTTGGCGCGGCGCGAACAGGCGCCGATCATAACGTGCGTGACGGCTTCGTTGGCGATGTCGTCGCGGATCATCTTGACGCCTTCGGCGTTGCACAGGAACTCATGTTCCCTGACCAGCGCGGCCTTGCCTTCCTTTTTCGCCACACCGGCCAGTGCTGCCGTATCCAGGCGCTCGCCCAAACCACAACCCTGGCAAATGTAGGCTGCTACTTTCATATCTGCCATTTAATCAACCCTCCACTCTGGCAACACGGTTAACCACCTGGATCGCGCGCAAGGCGCTCGCAGTGGCGCTCTGCACCGCACGGTTCACATCCAGCGGATTGGATGCGCAACCCGCGCCGAAGAAAGCGTGGTTGGCCGGATCGGCTTCGATGAAGCCGCTCGAATCGGACACGATTTCCGCCGGGAGGTTGGCGCCCTTGACGGACGGCTCCATGCCGACTGCCAGCACGACCAGGTCGTGAGGGGTCGCGTAGCGGTGGTAGCCTTCGGTATT
>JAIOJM010000274.1 GCA_019911785.1 Sulfuricella sp.
GGCAGGAAAATCCATCCTGATCGACGCCCTGTCGCTGGCATTGGGCGAGCGTGCCGATGCCGGCGTGGTGCGCGCCAATGCGGAGCGCGCCGAGATCGAGGCCGAGTTCGATATCCGCGCCCTTCCCCAGCTTCAATCCTGGCTGGACGAGCACGAGCTCGGCGGCGATCCCGGCGTGTGCCTGATGCGCCGCGTGGTGGATGGCGGCGGCCGCTCGCGCGCTTTCATCAACGGCCGTTCCGCCACGTTGCAGCAGTTGCGCGAGACCGGCGAATTCCTGGTCGACATTCACGGCCAGCACGCCCATCAATCCCTGCTCAAGGCGTCCGCCCAGCGCGAGCTGCTCGACGCCTACGCCGGCCTGGGGCGCCAGGCCAGGGAAACAGCGGCAGCCTGGAAGGAATGGCAGGCGATGAAGAGGGCGCGGCTGGAGCGGGAGAAGAATGCCGCCGCCTACGCCGAGGAGCTGGAACGCCTGGAATGGCAGGTGAAAGAGCTTGCGGCTCTGAATTTTTCCGCCCCGGAATGGGAAGAATTGCAGGCCGAACACGCCCGGCTGACCCACGCCGCCAGCCTGATGGAGGGTGCGCAGTATGGCCTGGAGGTCTTGTCGGAAAATGACATGGCTTGCCTGGCGCAGGTCAATGGCGTGATTGCGCGCCTCAACAACCTGGTCGAGTACGACACCGGACTGAAGGAAATACTGGATTTACTGGAGCCGGCCGAAGTGCAGCTGCGCGAAGCCGCCTACAGCCTGCGCCATTACCTGCAGCGCCTGGACCTCGACCCGGAACGGCTCGCCCAGTGCGAGCAACGGCTGGGGGATGTTCACGATGCCGCGCGCAAATACCGTGTCGGCCCGGATCAACTGCCCGAGCTGCTGGCCGAGAAGAGCGCTCGCCTGGACGAGCTGCGCGGCGGCGACAGCGGCGGCGACGAGGCTCAGCGCGAACAGACGGCCCAGGCGCAATATCTCGATCTGGCCTGCAAGCTGAGCGCAGCCAGGAAAGAGGCGGCGCAGGAGCTGGGCGGGAAGGTCAGCGCCGCGATGCAGTCCCTCGCCATGGCGGGCGGACGCTTCGAGATTGCGCTGACCGCATTTGAAGGCAATGCGCACGGCCTCGAAGAGATCGAGTTCCAGGTCAGCGCTCACGCCAGCCTGCCTCCCAAGCCCCTGGCCAGGGTGGCTTCCGGCGGCGAACTGTCGCGCATCAGCCTGGCCATTCAGGTCATCACCAGCAAGGTATCGCTGGTGCCCACCCTGATCTTCGACGAGGTCGATGTCGGCATCGGCGGCGGCGTGGCGGAGATCGTCGGACAGCTGCTCAAGCAGCTCGGCGCCGAGCGCCAGGTGCTGTGCGTCACCCATCTGCCCCAGGTGGCAGCGCAGGGCGATCATCACTGGCAAGTCAGCAAGGACGCCCGTGACGGCAGCGTGGTGAGCCGCATTCAGGTGCTGGAGCGGGAGGCGCGCATCGACGAGGTTGCCCGCATGCTGGGCGGGGTCGAAGTGACGGAGACCACCCGCAAACATGCGGCGGAGATGCTGGGCGGGGGGTGATCCCCTCTCTTGCCGGTTTCACTGTCGTTGAAAAACCCAAGCGGAAGGGTATAATAAGTCATGCCAACTGTCCTCAAGATTGGCGGTTTTCGCTTCATCATTTGGCCCGCCGACCATGAACCGCCTCATGTCCATGTGTTCAAGGGGGGCGGCGAGGCGAAAATCACCCTTGGCGACAAGGAATGCAGGCCATCATTCGTGACGATTGCCGGGCTGACCAAACCGGACGCACGAAAAGCATGGGAAATCGTCGCGGAGCATCAGAAAGTGTTATTAAAGGCGTGGGAGAAAATTCATGGCAACCTGGACAATTAGCGAGCAGGAGTTTGATGATCAGGTCAAGCGTGCCGGCGAAGTGGGTCGCAAGGCTGCCGAATCCGAGCCCATGGCCAAGGCCGTCAGGTACGATGCTGCGAGCCGTCAAATCGTGCTGGAACTGACCAATGGCTGCACCTTCATTTTTCCCGCAGATATGGGGCAAGGCTTGCGCGGTGCGACCGATGAGCAACTGGCGGAAGTGGAAATCCTTGGAAAAGGCCATGGACTCCATTGGGAAAGCCTGGATGCTGATTTAAGCGTCTCCGCGCTGATCATGGGATTGTTTGGTAGCAAAGCCTGGATGCGCGAACTGGCGCGGCGCGGTGGTTCGTCCACGTCGGAGGCCAAGGCGCGCGCAGCTCGGGATAACGGGAAAAAAGGCGGTCGACCCGCGGGGGCGCGCAAGGCGGCATAATCCTGGCAGCCTGTCGGGCGTGCAGGCCCCTTGGGGCGGTTAAGTCCGAGAGGCTGCTAGCCGCATTGTTGCAAAGCAAGAACCTGAAATCGGAACGATTCATCGAAAAAAGCACTATAACCACACAATATGAACGAACTCAAAACTTGTAAAAGAAAGGGAAGGGAAGACCTCAGGGCTGGATTCGATTTTTCTTGCTACCGTATTTGCGTCAAGTATTCATGAAGTTGCACCGCCGTTTCACAGCGTCGTCAATCTGGCGAAGTGTTCGCTGAACACATACACCAGCACCGTTACCAGCGGCAGCACGTAGAAATAGGCGCGCATCAGGTTGCGAATGGTGCGGTTCGCCGTTTTCAGTTCCATGAAGTGATCGATCACCAGCCGGCCCTTGAAGGCCATGGTCAGGCAGATGACCAGGGTGATGGCGAGGCCGGGCTCGGAAGATTCGCCGAGGAAGGCGCCGCCCAGTGTCAGCGCTACCAGCAGGAGCCACAGCAGGTTCAGGGTTTGTTTGTGGGTCATGTGTTGGCCTGTTCAGCGCAGCAGGTACAGCAGCGGGAAGATGATCAGCCACACCAGGTCGGTGGCGTGCCAGTAGGAGGCGAAGGCTTCCATGCCTTCATGTTCTTGCGGGGTGTAGGCACCCGTTTTGGTGCGCGCCATCACCCATAGCAGCCCCATGATTCCCCATAGGACATGCACCATGTGGGTGAAGGTCAGGTAGTAGTAGACGGTGAAGAAGATGCCGGTGCGGCCGGTGATGCCCTGGCTGACGTTCCAGCGGAACTCGAAATACTTGGTGACGAAGTAGCCGCAGGCGGCGAATAGCACCAGAACCAGCCAGCGCAGGCTGACTTCGGGCCGATTCTGCCGGATAGCGATCACCGCGTTGGCGACGAAGTAGCTGCCGGAGATCATCAGCAGCGTGTTGAAGGTGCCTGCGAACAGGCTCAGTTGCAGCGGGCCTTCGCGGAAAGCTGCCGGGAAGTGGGCGCGGGCGATGAAGTACACGCCGAACAGCAGCGCGAATTCGGTCATCTCGCTCAGGATTCCGGCCCAGATCCCCTTATTGCCGGGGATGCGGCCCTCAATCGGGTCCTGCTCGGAGCGAGTGGCGGTCAGTAACACGGTTTTGACGGAAAGGTTTCGATTGAACTCACTGCCGGTTGGACTGAGCTACGGCTAAATGGTGCGTGAGTCGCCGCTAAATCTGTCCCTTGGCGGCGACCTTGGCGTTGAATTTCGCCGCGTCGATCACGAAGCGCTCGTGCGTGCCCTCGGTGATCTTGTCGAC
>JAIOJM010000275.1 GCA_019911785.1 Sulfuricella sp.
GCTTGAGATGACCACATAGCAGCCGGTAGCCACAGTCTCAAACCGACCCAGGCTGTGTAAAAACTCAAAATCCGTTCGATTTCGGGGGTGCTTTGACCCCTCCCGACACCAAGAAAATCGAATATAACGCGTTATAATAGGCCGAATTCAATTGGCATAGTCCTGACTCAGCATTTTTACACAGCCTGGACCCAAAGCGGTAGGTCAACATTTTATGAAACGGACATTCAAATCAGTCACCTATTGACAGGATGTCTAGGTCGTGTTGGCCACCCCTAGGCTTTACTCGATCCGCGGTACTTTCTTGCGTAGTGCATATTCAGTACCCCAATCAAAACGCCACAGGCTGTTTCAATCCCGAGTATCCGGTCGTCTGATTGAGCCAGCGGCGCACGGGTAACATCAGCATCGAATTCGTCCATCGTGATTGATTGGCGCAGCCGTTTTTGGCACGCACTGATTTGCTGTGCGCCAAGCGCGGTGCTCAATGAATATGCCTGCTGGCCCGAGTTGGCTATCAGTCGTTGGATGCGAATGCACTTTTTCTGCCGCTCGTCTTTTGTAGTATCCTGGATGCAGAAAAAGTCGATGGCTTCGTCCACTAGCTCGTTTACCATATCCGTCAATTTGTGCAGTCGGTCCCAGTCCTCTTTTCTGTTTGCGATCTGGTTGGCTAGCCAGATGCGGAGGCCATATCCAACGATGGCCCCTAGAATGGCAGAGCCAGAGACAAAAGATGCGCAGTTAGTGCCTACGTCAGCAGCCATACGTCACCTATAAGAGTTTAATGGACACAGGTTTGGCGCTGTCGATGTATTCCCACACCTCGTCGATTAAACTCGGGTCGTCAGTTGATATTAACTTTAATCGTTGATGGAGGTCATCTGCGGCAAAGCCGCACAGCCGGACCAAGCCTCCAAAAGATTCTTCGAGAAAAGAAGATCCATAGCCCTCAGCACCGTCAAAAATGACCGAAACCGTTTCGCTATCCGTAAGCGCCGGTATTAACCACTCATCGCGAAACCGTGTGCCATTCGAGTCACCGTCCGAGGGGTAACGGCCAAACGGCTCTGCAGAGAAATCTGTTGCGATGTTTATTGACCTGTTAGACATATTCATCCTCAATAGCTTGCTCTATCCAGTTAGTGATTGAGTCGAGTGGAACCGTCCAGGTGATTAAGGTCCCCCCAATTGATCCATTGTAATTCCGTACCGTGTCATTGTCGTTTGGTTTGTAGCGGTAATGCCCGCGATGGCTATAGATATTCAGTTCACCTTCCCCCGCCTGGTCAACCAGGCTGCGCAGATCATTAAGGCCGCGGCCTCGGTTTTGTTCCCTGGTACGTGTCCTGCCTATAGCCATGCCGGCCTGGATCATCTGGGCATCATTCGGCGGGATGCCGGGCAGCAGGGCAAGCACACTGCGGATCAGCTCTAGTGTGTAAATCTTGGGGAGGGTTGCAGGGATTCCAACCCCTAGGTCGCAAAACATAATGATCAGCTCCTTGGTCTTCCGATTTACGTGGCCAGCAAGCCACCACCGACCCCGTTGCGGATTTTTGTGCGCCGAATTTTTTGGGTACGCGTGGTGACTCACGTTAAGCATAGCCTCGGTAAGCGCGCGATAAAACCTCCCTTTTGCCATCGGGCTCATGGTTATAGCTGTGCCGAGAATGGCTTCCCGAAAACCTCTTACGGTGCCTTTAACTTCGTTGGTGTGCGAAACGTATTCGACGTATTCCATAGGATACGATTTTGGCTTCTTGACGACCCGAGAGTGGATGCCCAGAAGCTTGAAGAAGCCCGTAGCATGCAACATTCGTTCGATTTTCGGACTGGTCGGATAATTCCCCGTAATTTTCTGGTTACCGTGAATAAGCCGGCAACGATGCAGTTCGGCCAGGAGGAGGAGCAAGGCCGCTGGTTTGATCAGCTTTACATTATCAAACACCAGGTACACCGGCTTATGGTCCCGCAACGCAAGTAGTCTGATCAACCGTGTGACCTTTACGGTTTCTTCATAGTGGTCATCAAGGTCTAGCACCTCTGGCAAGGTGATTTGCTCATAACCTTTGCGTTCTGCATGCGTGGGCCACGGATCGTGGAAGCTGGAAAGGCTTTGTTGGACGTGTTGATGATTAGCGGTAGCGCCTCTTACGCGTCGTGCGCTAGCCTTGTTTTTTGAATGTTGAGACCGAGTATATCGTCGGAGTTCGAGACGCTTCTGTCGTTCCTTGTCTTGCAAAGTTGTCGTTGAGTTTGCCAAGTAGGCTCTCCGGCCAATGATCTGAAAAATAGGACTGGGATTGTGGTTTATCCGCCGTCTGCAAAGACGTCCAAGCGTGCCGCGGGCGGTTCGCGACGGATGGTTGGGCTGAACTGCTGGGAAGGCAGTCGGTCTCATGGGGATTGTAGGGCGGAAAATGCTGCCGTCAAGACAATTCGTGTAACCAATGGATGCCGCGCTGCCCGGCGGCAGCTCGTGTAGCAGAAAACACCAATTGTCTGCTATGGAGGACGTACTCGACTGGCCGGAATTGGCACTAAGCAGAAGTTTAAACGGGACAAATTCGACGAGTGTCCGCGAGTGTTGCCGAGTGAGGGCGGGCCAATATCGTTTAAAATCAGTCAATTACGCCAACTGTTAAACCGCTTCAACCACTATAATAATCAATTAGATAGATATCGACCGTGACAAGAACCAAGCTCGTGTCTTGCTCCAGCGCCGTTGTGTAAGTCTGGTCTTGTAAGATAACATCTCCTGAGAACAAGAATGGGAGTTCGAGAATATGGTGCGTTTATCGGCTTCACTCATTGCATTGATTGCTGCTCTTGGAGCAAATGCATCAACAGGCAACCAATGTATAGACTCCAGGGGCAAGGTTACGTTGACAGAAACCAGTTGCGAACAACTCGGTCTCCGATACAAAACCTCGAATTACTTTGAGCCACAAAGTCACGAAGATCAAGTGAGAGCGGCAAGGGAGGGACAGCTTCTGCTGGAAAAAGGACGCCTCCTGGATCAGAGGCGGGCTCAAGAAAAAACCGCGCAACCAGCCACTACCTCACTATTGATAAATACGGACACCAAACAGTCCGCCACAGTAAAAAAACAAGAGTGCGATCACATCGATGCCCAGATTGCCCATATAGCGGCGAGCCAGCTCAACAATTCCACACCTTACCTCACAGAACAGAAGCGGCTTTGGCAGGATCGAAGATTTGAAAAACGTTGTCATTTGCCGAACTAGTATCAACACCTATTAATTACGAAACATAATGTCGAGCCATTTTTGTGTCCGCATCCTGCCGAGTAAACGTCCACTCAATGCCGCGTTGCTCCATGTTGCGGCGCAACTGCCAAGCATTCACTTCAGCGGTCAGTGTGGTACGGTCTGGCAGGCGCCGGTCAAGACACTGGCGGTCAAGAATACCGATTTCGATTTCAGCCATGTTGAGCCAGCTGGCATGCTTCGGCGTGTAGTGAAAGACGACACGTCGCAGCAGTGCCTTTGCCTCCTTGGCGCCGAGCACCTCCTCGAAGCACTTGCGAAAGTGGGTATTGAGGTTGTCCATCACCAGATGGATGCGCCGCGCCGTGGCATAAACCTGCGTGAGCAGGTGCTGCACGAAAGCCACGAAGTCGGTCTTGGCGCGATGATCGGTGACCATGACGGTTCGCCGCCCGCCTTTGGGTTCGACCGCCACGAACAGGTTGCAAGTGCCGGCACGGACATACTCATAATCCTGCTTCGCGGGCGAGCCGGGCTGGGGTGACAAAGGGGGCCGCGAATCCTTGAGCAGTTGCTTGCTCTTCTCGTCCAGGCAGACGACGGGTTCTTTCGACCGGAACAGACGGGCATAAAGATCGAGCAGGTCGTACATTCGCTGTCGGTATTCCTCGGTCAGAGCGCCAATGCACCACATTACCTTGCGCCACGGCTTGAGGCAGTTTTTTTTAGCAGCCGGCGAATGGTCTCGCGGCTGATCGGGCCAATATCCGCCTGCCGATGCGCTGCCTGTTCCAGCAATTCGAGCGTCCAGTGCTTGGCGCCTTCCGGC
>JAIOJM010000276.1 GCA_019911785.1 Sulfuricella sp.
GTTAGGGGTGAAAGTCTGGCCGGCTGGCAGAATGGCGGAAGGGGCCACCGGCAGATTCCCGCCGGGCTGCAGCGAGGGATGCGACACCCGGCCGCAGTGCCAGAGCTGCAGGAAAATCCTGCCGCCGCGGCTGTGCACCGCCTCGGTGACCTGCTTCCAGCCGGCGATCTGCTCGGCGCTGTGGATGCCGGGCGTGGCCAGGTAGCCGACCGCAGTGGCGGAGATCTGAGCGCCTTCGGTGATGATCAGCCCGGTCGAGGCGCGCTGGCGGTAATACTCCACGTTCATCGCCTGGGGCGCGTTGCCGGCGCCGGCGCGATTGCGCGTCAGCGGGGCCATCACGATGCGGTTGGACAGGGTATAGGGGCCTAATTGCAGCGGCGTGAAGAGATTGGCGGGCATGTAAATTCTCCTTGATACTATAAAATTTAACCACGAATGACACGAATAAAACACGAATGTTCACGAATTATCATGCCATTGTGTTTTTACTGTGCTCGCCACTACGGTCAAGCAGATCGATATTATGTTTTTATTCGTGTAAATTCGTGAACATTCGTGTCATTCGTGGTGTGCGCCTTTTTGAGGCTGTTTTCAGGCCAGATCGAACAGCAATATTTCGGCCGAACTATTAGATTCTAGACGAATTTTGCTTTCATCTTCGATGCGTGCGCCGTCGCCGGCTTCAAGCGCCTCGCCGTTGAGGCTGGCGGCGCCGCGCGCCACGTGCAGGTAGGCGCGGCGGCCCGGCGGCAGGACATGCTCGGCCGGGTGCTCGGGGTCGACCAGGCCGGCGTAAAGTCTTGCATCCTGGTGGATGGTGACCGAACCGTCGCTGCCGTCGGGCGAGGCAACCAGGCGCAGCCTGCAGAGCTTCTCGGCGGCGTCGAAAAACTTCTGCTCGTAGCTCGGCGTGATGCCGCTACGTTCCGGCATGATCCAGATTTGCAGCAGATGCACCTCCTCGCTGGGCGAGGCATTGAACTCGCTGTGGCGGATGCCGGTACCCGCGCTCATGCGCTGCACCTCGCCGGGGCGGATCACGGTGCCGTTGCCCATGCTGTCCTTGTGTTCCAGCGCCCCAGACAGGACATAGGTGACGATTTCCATGTCGCGGTGGGGGTGGGTGGGAAAGCCGGCGCCGGGCGCCACCCGGTCGTCGTTGATGACGCGCAGGCTGGAGTAGCCCATCTGCTCGGGATCGTAGTAGTCGGCGAAGGAGAACGTATGCCATGTGTCCAGCCAGCCGTGGTCGGCATGGCCGCGTTCATGGGCTTTGCGGATAATGATCATGGTCGCCCCCGGTTATTGTTTGTTATGATCTGAAATGGGATTGAACCCCGCGATTTTCAAGATGCCAGAAGACAAACCCCCTACTCATTACCGCGGCCGTTTTGCGCCCTCGCCGACCGGTCCGCTGCATTTCGGCTCGCTGGCGGCGGCGGTCGGCAGTTTTCTCGAGGCGCGCAGCCGCGGCGGCGAGTGGCTGGTGCGGATGGAGGACCTCGATCTGCCCCGCACCGTGCCCGGTGCGGCGGACGATATCCTGCGCGCGCTCGACGCCTTCGGCCTGCACTGGGACGGGGAGGTGATGGTCCAGAGTGCGCGCAACGAGGCCTATCGCGCGGCCCTGGCCGAGCTGGAAAAGCTTGGCGCAGTCTACCCCTGTGCCTGCACCCGCAAGGAGATCGCCGATTCCGCCCTCGGTGGCATCGATGGCCCGGTTTACCCCGGCATTTGCCGTGCCGGCTTGCCGGAAGGCCGTTCAGGCCGGGCCATGAGAGTGCGTACCGACTTGAACCCGGTCGGCTTCGACGATGCGCTGCAGGGGCGCATCAGCCAGATTCTGGAAACGGAGGTGGGCGATTTCGTCATCCGTCGTGCCGACGGCCTGTTCGCTTATCAGCTTGCGGTGGTGGTGGACGATGCAGAGCAAGCGATCACTCACGTCGTGCGCGGTGCCGATCTGCTCGATTCCACCCCGCGCCAGATCTACCTGCAAAAACTGTTGAGTCTGCCTACCCCGGCTTACCTGCATCTGCCGGTTGCGGTGAATGAACGCGGCGAAAAGCTCAGCAAGCAGACCCTGGCGCCGGCGGTAAGCCGGATCAACCCGGTGGCGCAATTGTGCGAGGTGCTGGCATTCCTCAACCAGGCGCCGCCGGAGGAACTGAAGGACGCCGATCTGGATGATTTCTGGAAGTGGGCGGTCGCTCACTGGGATGCGGACCGGCTGCCGGCGGTCAGGACCAGGCCGCTGTCCGGCGTAAAGGTGCCTGGATAACCGCAAGGATTTACAAGGAAAAGTGATCGGGCGGTTGCGGAACTCGCGCTGTGCGTTCAGACAGCCCTTGCCGACTGATGGTGCTGCGCAGGGGGCGCATGCTGACGTCGTGATGACCAGAATTTTCCTGGAACTTGGTGGTTCGCTACCCGTGCTTGGATGCCTTGGCTACGAACCCATTCAGCAGAACAGTATATGTGCTATCAAAGGCCCCAGCTAACCACAGAGCCTTTTTTCTATACGATCATGTTTGGACGCTGGAAGGAATCGCCTGATTAGCTGAATAAATGTAATTCAACAATCTGAGTTCAACAATCTGAGTTGTGTAAATCATTATTTGTATATACAATGTTTTTGTGCTTTACTTCAATAGGTGGCAGTAAATGGCGATAATAATTTCCCAGAAGATTCGTGAGAAGCTTGCGAGCAAGCACAATGTTACCGAAGAAGAAGTGGCTCAATGCTTTGCTAATCGTACAGGTGAGTATCTTCTGGATTCTCGCGAGGATCATGCCTCTGATCCGCCCACGCTATGGTTTATTTCTGAGACTAATTATGCTCGCAAGCTGAAAGTGGTTTTTATCTTTAGAGATGGAAATATTTGCTTGAGGACAGCATTTATGCCGAATGAAGTTGAGTTGAGTATATATACTAAATATGGAAAATGAATTATTCTGCACTCAATGTTTCTGAATGAATGTCGATACTCTAATTTGTGAGAGAGACTAGACGTGCTGTTTTGATTTCGCTTCCTGCAATTGGCTAGAAAGATGTCGTAAATTAAGCCGACGTTTCTGGTGTCCACTTTACGTTAGATTTTCTTTTTCTTTACTATGGTTAATATTTGGAGGAGCTCAAAATGAGCAAGCAAGTTATCACTTCATCCGATGAAGCATGGGATGACAGGATATTGGGTGCAGATAGTGAATTCGTCAAAGTGGCCGAAGCGGGAATGGCCGACAGCATTGATGAGGCATCCGGCACACAGCTCATCTCAATTCGCTTGCAGAAAACTCTGATTGAAGACTTTAAGTTAATTGCGTCCCTTAACAAGGGTATCGGCTATCAAACGCTGATGAAGCAGATTTTGCAGAGATTCGTAGATTGCGAGAAGAAACGGATATGGAATGAATTGGTTTCCGAGAAGATTAAAGAACAGCAAGCTTCCGAAGAAGCGGTAAGGACAAAACCAAAGCCACGCAAGGCAGCCTAATACATGGTGGTCTATCAGCCTGTCATCAAACCCGCTTCGGCGGGTTTTTTGTTCCAACCAGATAAACTTCTAACTGAGACACTAACAAAAAACTGGTTGCTTGGTCTAATACATGGTTTTGCCATATTGTGACACGGTTAAGTTGAGTGTGGCGTAACTGTGGCTTGCTTAGCTTTATAGCGAATTCGGCAAGCGTTGCAAGCTATTGATTGGTAATGTGATGCAGTCTATCTTTTCTGCCTAGGAAATTTGCCGCGTTCATGGCTTGATTTGGCGTCCTTGCGGCCTTATTTACAAAACAGGAAATCTTGCCACGCAGCATGGATATCACAGGGAACCCGGTCGGCTTGCCTGCGGCTGCAGGCCCGTTATAATCCACTTATCATCAGGACACGGTCAGGAGCGTCACATGCCTTATTTCGTTTATAAAATCACCCCCCCCTTCAAGCAGCTGGAGAAGATCGATTCCTTCCCCAATTTCAAGGAGGCCAGCACTTTTGCCAAATCCGTGCGCGCCGGCATGGCGGAGACCGATACTTACGCGGTCAAGGTGATTTTCGCCGAGAACGAACTGCAAGCCGAAGACCTGCTGAACCAGGTGCGTGAGCCGGAACCGATGACCGGCGAGGATTATTAAGTAATCGACGGATCAGGCGTCGTGGACGAGCAGGCGTTCAAGCAAACCTACCGGGCGACCAATCCGCTCGCCTGTCCGTTCGAAAAGGCGATCCTGATCTGCCGGTGTACTTGCCGTGAAGCCAGGCGCGTCAATATCGCGGAGCGGGATACCGTGAACTGCCTTGACGCCCAGGCGCAGGGGGATTGTTCGTTGCTGGTCGGGATGCTGCGGCACAACGCGGCGTTCGCCCTCAAGCTGACCCATGCCGATGCGGTGCTGCCCCACGCCAAGTATGTGAAAGTGCAATGCGGCGGATTGCTCGGGTTGCAGGCCGCGCTATGGCCGGAACAGGCTGGGGAAGCACGGGTAGATGATGTTCGTGGTCTGGTGCTGGAGGCGCAGGAGCGGTTCGGCAGCCTGCAGGAGCTGCCCTACAGCGAGATTGTCAGAGGCATTGCCGGATTTGAGTTCAGGCGCAGGCCCGGGCCGAGATAGGGTCTCACCAGCAGGTGCCGCCTTCCTGATACACGGCCATGATGGACTTGAGCTCATGCAGTACCGCCTGGCGTTCGCCCTCGTCGAGTTCCTGCATCTCTGCCATGGGCTCGCCCCGCTCCAGGGCGAGAACAATCCGGGAAACTTCCTTGCAGCCTTTCTGGCACAGAACTTCGATGCAATGGGCGATTCTGGATTGGTCCATATTCAAGGCGTTGAGGTCAAGGCGGTACAATGACACGATTTTAAAGCAAATGCATTTTTGCCACGAGGAATAATTTGAAGCAATCTGACAGTCTGCAACGTTTCGTGTTCGAGCACGCCGCAGTGCGCGGAGAGATCGTTCGTCTGGATGCGACCTGGAAGGCCGTGCTGGAGCGGCGCGATTACCCGCCGGCGTTGCGCACCGTGCTCGGCGAGCTGATGGCGGCAGCGGCGCTGCTTTCCGCCACACTGAAATTTTCGGGTTCGCTGATCATGCAAATTCAGGGAGGCGGGCCGGTCAGGCTGCTGATCGTGGAATGTGGCGCCGACCTGACCATGCGGGCCATGGCTCATTGGGATGGCGATCTGGCCGAAGGCGCGGCCCTGCCCGAACTGGTAGGCGAGGGGCGGTTCGTGATCACCATCGACCCGAAGAAGGGACGGCAGACCTATCAGGGCATTGTCGGCCTTGAGGGTGGCAGCGTGGCGGCCGTGCTGGAAAACTACATGCAGCGCTCCGAGCAGCTCGATACGCGGATCTGGCTCGCTGCCGACAGCCATGGTGCGGCGGGCCTGCTGCTGCAGAAAATGCCCGACGGCCCGGAGGCCGATACGGATGCCTGGAACCGCGCCGCTCTTCTCGGTACCACCGTCAAGCCGCGGGAACTGCTCGATTTGCCGGCACGCGAGATCATCCATCGCCTGTTCCATGAGGAAGACATCCGCCTGTTCGACAGCGGGCCCGTGCATTTCGGCTGCACCTGCTCGCGCGAGCGGGTGGCCAATACCTTGCGCATGCTGGGCTAC